>CAYREJ010000247.1:0-3964 GCA_964423235.1 uncultured Acidobacteriota bacterium
TGAGTTGGTGGAACTCTATAAACTCTCAACTCTATAAACTCTATAAACTCAAATCTGTGTGCTTTGTGATAACTTTGTGTCCTTTGTGGTTAAAAAATATAAGCAATAAATTGAATAAGGGACCCTCAAAGCAATAATTTTGGAGAAAATTAGCCAGATGATGAGGGAGGAGATTGTTTTTTTATGAAATTAATTATGGTAAGATATAATAATCAAAATAAAGAAGGATGTTTTATGAATAATTTAGCGATAATTGGATTACAATGGGGAGATGAGGGGAAAGGAAAGGTAGTAGATTTACTGGCAGAGAGGTATGATATAATTGCAAGATTTCAAGGAGGGCATAATGCAGGACACACTGTATATCTTGATGGGAAGAAAGTGGTGCTTCATCTTATTCCTTCAGGAATTTTTTGGAAACATACGACCTGTGTAATTGGAAATGGAGTAGTGATAGACCTTAGAGCTCTTAAAAAGGAGATGGATGAATTAGAGAGCATAGGTATTAGATTAGAGCATAAATTACTTATAAGCAAGAAAGCGCATTTGATATTTCCTTATCATTTATTATTTGAGCAAAAGATGGAAGAAGCTTTAGGTTCTCATAGAATAGGAACTACTTTAAAAGGGATCGGTCCGGCATATGAAGATAAATTTGGTAGGAGGGGGATTTTAATCTCAGATATTGAAAATATTCAAACAATAAAAGATAAATTAAATTTAGCTTTAGATTTTTATGCACATTATATTGATATTAATAAAGATAGATTATTAGAAGATATAATAAATGAAATTATACATTTTAGACCATTTATTTTACCATATTTATGCGATGTGCCGATGTATTTATTGGATAAAATGGATGTAGGAGAAAGTATATTATTTGAAGGTGCACAGGGGACGATGCTTGATATAGACCATGGTACTTATCCTTATATAACATGCTCTAACACCACAGCGGGGGGAATTTGCACTGGCTTAGGGATAAGCCCAAATAAAATTCATAAAGTTTTAGGCATTTCCAAAGCTTACACAACAAGAGTAGGAGCTGGTGTTTTCCCGAGCGAAATTCTTTCAAGTGAAGCTGATATTATTAGAGAAAAAGGAAATGAGTATGGTTCTACCACTGGACGACCGAGGAGATGCGGATGGTTAGACTTGGTTGCTCTTAAATATGCCTGTAAAATAAATGGATGCGATTCAATAGCTATCACTAAACTTGATGTATTAGATATTTTTGATTCAGTAAAACTATGCATTGCTTATCAATATAAAGGAGAAATTATTACTGATTTCCCTTCTGAGAATTGGATTCTTCAAGATTGTAAGCCTATTTATCGAGAAATGCCAGGATGGAAAGAAAATACCCATAGCCTCACCGATAAAGACAAAATACCTGAGAAAGCTAAAGATTATCTTAGAGCTATTGAAGATTTTATAGAATGCGAAATTTCTATTTTGTCAACCGGTCCCCAAAGACAAGAAACAATATTTTTAAAAGCAATTGATTAAAGAGGATATAGAATTTAGGCTTCAGATTTAGAAATTCGGATTATGTGCAGAGGCATTTTTCAGGTTCTTAAATTAATCAAAAGAATTATTGCTACTAAAGATAAAAAAATATTAGGAAGCCAAGCTGCTAATAAAGGTGGCAATAAATTTACATACCCTAAGCTTTTTGAAAAAGCCATGAATGACCAATAGAATATTCCTGTAATTAAACTAATTCCGATACCATATAAAGCTCCTTTCTTTCCCATCATAAAAGAAAAAGGCAATCCTATCAATATCATAATCAAGACTGCTAAAGCGAATGAAGGCTTATTATAAAAGTCAACACTTAGATTATTTACATCATATCCCTTCCGAGCAAGATGCGATATGTATTTATATAATTCACCAATACTCATTTGATCAGGCAATTTAAATTCGGTTTTGAAATAATTAGCATCCTCAGGTAATACTAACTTTAAAACTTTATAATTCTTATAAATTGCTCTATCCTTCTCAAAAGAAACTGCTTCAGTAGAGGTTAAATACCAAAGATTTCCATAAGAAAAAGCATATTCAGAATACATTCTTCTTTTTAATTGCCAAGTTTTATCATCTAAATCAAGTACCTGAAAACGATAAAAAGTATTTTTTGAAGAATCAAATAAAGAATAATTATAAAGAAGATTTTTTTCGCCGAATACCCAATTATTTTCATCAAAAGCATGTGAGATTTGAGGTAGTCCCTTTATTTCCCTTCTCAAATTATTAGCAACTTTATTTGTATAAGGCAAGATATATTCTTGAAGAGAGAATTGAAGTAAGCTAATTAATACCCCTGCATATATTATAGGTAAGCAAATTCTATATAAACTAATTCCATTAGCTTTTATGGCTGTTATTTCATTATTTCGGGATAATATGCTAAAACCAATAAGAATTCCTGTCATTGCAGATAAAGGTATTGTTAAATAAAATACATTTGGTGTATAAAATTTAATATAACTCCATAATACAGATACGGCTACATTATTCCTCAATAAATCATCTAATAAATTAAAAGCTTCTACAATTAAAAAAATGATAGTAAAAGAAACAGATGAAAGAGAAAAATATTTTATGAATTGTTTAATTAAATATTTATCTAATATGAATGAGCTAATTGTTGAAAAACGAGGAATTCTGATTCTAACAATTATTTTAGGTTCTTCTTTTTTTCTTTTGGATAGAATATTTTTTTTGAAGAAAGGGAATAATTTAAATTTAAGATTAAATTTTTTATAAAAGATATAAAAGATCCCCATCAAAGAAAGAGCGATATTTGAAAGCCAAGCTCCGAGAATAGGATGAAGTTCTGCCTCATCCGCTAACCTCTCTCCTAAAAGCAATAGCATATAATAAATCAAAATTATAAAAAGGCTTATGGAGTAGCCGGAAAATTTATTAATTCTTAATTGATGATGCAAGAATATATATCCTACAATAGCAAATACAATACAAGCAAAAGGGATTGAAAATTTTTTATGCCATTCTACTTGTAAATTATTATAAAACATATGTTTTTGTTTTCTTTCCTCTATTTCAGCTGAAAGCTCTGAAAGAGTCATTTCTCTATCACTCTTAAAAGTTCTTGTAGGAGGGAAGAAACTTGATGCTTTTATAGGGATTTCATAATAATCAAAGCGCGCCCAATCATATTTGCCTGTTTGAATATTTTCATGCCAACTGCCATTCTTTAAAGAAATTATAAGCTTTTTATTTATATCATCAGTGATAGCATATCCATTCTTTGCCAATATAACTCTGGTCTTCTCTTCATTAATCTTGTATAGAATAAATATATTCTTCCATTGCTGTTCTTTTGTAATATCTCCGATATATAAACTTATATTAGGAAATTCATTATAAAAGACACGAGGCTTAATTTCGGTAGTTATTCTTGTAGTCATTATTTTATACATTAAATTAACTAAAGCATTATTTGATTTTGGAGTTAAAGAAATCATAAAATAAGAGCTTGCAATCCAGCAGAAAAAAGCGAATGCGAAAATAGGCATGAATAATCTGAAGGTGCTAATGCCGAGATTTCTCATAATCATAATTTCAAAATCAGCAGAGAGTCTTCCTAAACCAACCATAAGAGCTAAAAGCAACGCCATAGGAATAGTTAAAACTAATAATGGGGGAAGCGTATAAGCTATAATCAGTAATAAATTTTTATACTCTAACCCACGAGTTATTAAGATTGTAGTTAATTCAATAATAGTTCCCGATAATAATATAAAAGTAAAAACAAGTAATCCCAAAATAAAATGCGGCAAAATTTCTTTAACAATATATCTGCTAATTATCCTCATATCAATATATTATAACCTTTTACCTGCTAAGGTAAAAGAATAATTGAGTTTATAGAGTTTGTAGAGTTTATAGAGTTGAGAGTTCCACAATCTATTACCTTTTTACCATTAGGTCT
>CAYREJ010000248.1:0-3890 GCA_964423235.1 uncultured Acidobacteriota bacterium
ACCAGTTACTATCAAATAAGATATAGTTTTGCTAAAGAGCACATCTATTAGAATAATTGTCAATTGCAGAAGATAAATTCACTACAAAGAGCACAGAGAAAAAAAGATAATCTTTCTTTACCCCCTCTTGGATATTTTCTGCATAATAGAACTGCATTAAATTATTTTCGTTTATTTAAAGCTAAACAAAAACAAGGAGGAATTATGTATTGTAGAAATTGCGGAAAAGAAATTTCTGAGAAGGCTATGGTATGTGTTTCGTGTGGTGTCCTTTTAGGAAAGGGAAGCAGCTATTGTCAATCTTGCGGTCAAGAAACTCATGCTATGGCAGATTATTGCGTAAAATGTGGAGTAAGGTTAATAAGAAAGCAACTGAAATCTCAATTAGCTGCCGGGCTCTTAGGCGTATTTTTAGGAGGATTTGGTGTTCATCGTTTTTATCTCGGGTATGTAGGGATAGGCATTGCTCAAATTTTAGTAACGATATTTACTTGTGGAATTGGTTGGATTTGGGGATTCATAGAAGGTATTCTCATATTAACCGGAAATATTAATAAAGATGCGCAAGGCGAACCTCTGATATAACAGCTTGGCATAGTAGAGCCGCATCCTGCCGATGTGGCTCTACTTAATCATTTCATGATAAGGATCAAAAGATTGCGTATCTGGTCAATTTTCTCCAAAATTATTATTTTGAGATTATTTTACGCTTTTTGTGGTTTGCAATTTTGTTTAGCATAATTTTATTTTTTCACGCAAAGCTCGCAAAGATTATTTTCTTTCCTTATCTTCCTAACTTCCTAACTTCTTAACTTCCTAACTTCCTTTTCCTTTGCTCTTTGCGTGCAACTTGTTAAAATCGCTAAACTCCCAATAAAATAATAAATAATTCTTTATAACAATTTTCTAAGAATGATTAATATGATAAAATAAAAGAAAATAAATAAGGAGAGTTTATGATGAAAAATTTTAATTATTTTTTAATATTTCTAATTTTATTTTGGGTTTCTGGATATTCTTGGGCAAGCGATGAAATTTCTAAATTAGCAAATTCAAATATTATATATAAACAATTGAGGAATGTCAGTTTGAGTTCGGAAATATATCAAGTTAAAGATATAACATTAGAGAAGGATGTTGCAAATTTTACTTTAAAGAATGGATTAATTTATTTTTTATCTCCAGTAGAAGGTCAAATTACAGGAGCTGTATTTACGGGTGTAGGAGAGATAAAATTACAGCCTTATTTATTTAGTGAGCAACGTCATATAAAGCATTTGACAAAAGAGCCATATTTGATAGAGCAATTTTCTACAATGGTTTTCCGCTTTACTGATGAGACATATCAAGAGATAAAGAAAATAAGTGTACCTATCGCACATAACATAACCCCGGTTGCGCAAAATGCTTTTGATGATTTTAAAAAGTTAATAAGGAAAGGAAGAAATTATCTGAATGAATATGCTGGAGTTTCTTCTTATCTTAAGTGGAACATAGATATTCGTATTTTACAAGATATAATGCTGAAGACATCGGAGGGAATATTCATAGCATTTATCAAAGGAGAGAAGTATGGGGATTTCTTATTTATTATTGATCCAAGAGGAGTGGCAGGGATTGAACCGGAGGAAGTAGCTCTATTAGGATTGTCAGAAAAAAATTTAGGGTTTTGGTATGCAGGGCATTTAAAAAATCATTATCAACAGAATGAGGTTATAGACCCTTATCCTAATAATCCAATTGATATTACTAATTTTAAAATAGGATTAT
This sequence comes from uncultured Acidobacteriota bacterium, assembly GCA_964423235.1. Classification (GTDB taxonomy): domain Bacteria; phylum Acidobacteriota; class HRBIN11; order MFGW01; family MFGW01; genus CAYREJ01. The sequence goes on from CAYREJ010000248.1 coordinate 1,771, forward strand.
TAATAAAGGGAAAATATCTTGAAGCAACAACTGAGATGAGCTTTATTGTTAGCTCTGATGTTGTTAAGGTTTTACCATTAAATTTATCACCAAGATTAAGGGTTAAACAAGTTAAGGATTCTAATGGGAATGAATTAGAGTTTATTCAAGAAGATAAAGATGAGGATGGAGATTTCGCAGTGATATTTAATGAACCTTTAAAAAAAGGTATCAAAGAAGAATTAACTTTCAACTATTTCGGAAAAGATTCAATCATAGATGAAGGAAAAGATAATTATTCTCTTATTGATAGGAGTAATTGGTATCCCAACATAGGATTTGGAAAAGATAGAGCTACTTTTGAAATGACTTTTATTTTGGACAAAGAATTGACGATAGTTGCTACTGGAGAAAAGATTGATGAAAAAGTAAGCGGCGATATTAAAATTTCTAAATGGAAATCAGATATACCTTTATTAGTAGCTGGATTTAATTTTGGTAAATTTAAGAAAAAAGAAGTAATAGAAGAAAAAAGTAAATGCAAGATTGAAACATATGCAAATGAAGAGCTACCGAATACTATGTTGGAGATTCAGAAGATGACGCCGGGCTTGATCAATCCAGTTGAATTGTTAGATAAAGCAAGATCAGAAGCTCAATTATCTATTTATATTTATTCAACAGTTTTTGGAAAACATCCTTACAGTAGAATAGCAATTTCACAGCAGCCCTTTGTTAGTTTCGGGCAAGGCTGGCCGATGCTAGTTTATCTGCCGATATCTTCTTTCTTTTCCGGTTTCCATCGTTATTTTTTTGGTTTAGAAGCAGAAGATTACGAAAGAATATTCTTCAAATCAGTAAATGCGCATGAGATAGCACATCAATGGTGGGGACATTTAGTAAATTTTCCAAATTATCGTGATACTTGGCTTGAAGAGGGAGGGTCAGAATTTTCAGCTTCTCTTTTTATTGCAGATGCATACGGTCATAAAGATGCTATTAAGTTTTGGAAATTATTGAAAAAGCAAATTATTGAAAAAGACCAGATGGGACAGCAAGCCATTTTTTTAGAAGGGGTAGATATGGGATATAGGGCAAATAATGCAAAAACAGGTTATCCTGCATTTCGTTTGATTTATGCTAAAGGAGCTTACATTTTTCATATGTTGCGAATGATGATGTGGTCTCCTAAAGAAGGAGATAAAGCTTTTTTTGCGATGATGCAAGATTTCTTAAATACTTATGCTCATAAAAATGCTACTGCAAATGATTTTAAAAAAATAGTAGAAAAATATATGACTCCTCAAATGGATGCAATGGGGAATAAAAAAATGGATTGGTTTTTTAATGAGTGGGTTTATGGAACTTATTTACCGGAGTATAGTTTAGATTATACTATTGAAAAAAATCCAGACGGCAGTCCCCTTTTGTATGCAAAGGTAAGCCAAAGTAATGTTGATGAAAATTTTATTATGTTAGTTCCTTTATATGCTGAATTTGACAAAAATGAAATAGCTCGTCTTTGCGTAATTAGATTAAAAGGAAATAGTGAATTGGGGAACATAAGGATACCACTGCCAAAAAAACCTAAAAAAATTATGCTTTGTGCGCGGGAAGATGTTTTAGCAAAAATAAAAGAATAAGATCAAAGGGACAAGATCTCTTTTTCCTTAGAGGAAGCTAATTCTTCTATCTTTTTATTAAATTCATCTGTAAGTTGCTGAATTTTATTCTGCCATCTTTTAGCATCATCTTCTGATATTTCTTTATCCTTTTCCATTTTTTTTACTTTTTCATTGCCATCTCTTCTAATCAGACGAATAGAAGTGCGATATTCTTCAGCTATTTTCCAAACTTTTTTAGCTAATTCTTTTCTTCTTTCTTCCGTAAGAGGAGGAATAGGGAGTTTGATAACTTTTCCATCATCTATGGGAGTAATTCCTAAGTCTGAAGCCAAGATAGCTTTTTGAATCTCTTTGAATGTTGAGCTTTCCCAAGGTCTTATAAGAATTAGATTAGCTTCTGGGATTGATAGCGTTGCTACCTGATTGATTGGAACCATAGAACCATAATAATTTACCTTTATATTATCCAACAAAGATAGAGAAGCTCTTCCTGTCCATATCGCCGCAAGTTCTTTC
>CAYREJ010000249.1:0-3868 GCA_964423235.1 uncultured Acidobacteriota bacterium
TTAGCAAGCTAAAAGCTCACTCGCTAATTTGCTAACTCTCACTTCTCACTCTCACTTCTTGTGGTTTAATATTTTTGCTTGCTTTTGGAGAAAGTTGACCAATTAGCTATCCGACTCTTGATTAATTAAATTTTTTATTTTATTATAAAATGAAATTAATTAAATTTTATTTAGGAGAAAATTAAATGAAAAAAATAATTGCTTTTATGATTGCAGGCTTTTTAGTAATAACATTAGCTTATCCTCAATCTCTGGTTGAAGCAGCAAAAAAAGAAAAAGAAAGAAGAGAAAAATTAAAAAAGGAAGGCAAGCAATCAAGAATTATTACTAATGAAGATATAGAAAATGTAAAAGAAAAAACTTTAGGGATTGAATTACCGGAAGGACAAGAAAGACCGAAGACTGAATCATTGACTTCAGAAGAACAATCATCCAGAGAAGATGAGCTGAATATGCAAATAAAAAAACAAAGGGAACAAATCCAAGCTGAAATTGATAAATTGAAAAAACAAAGAGATGAAGAACAAGACCGCATTAACAGAGGTGCAGTTTTCTTTGGTGTAAATCCGGGGGAAGCCTACCAAAAAATCCGTGAGCTTGATGAGAAAATTAAAGAATTAGAAAAACAATTAGCATCATTAGGCAAAGAAGAAATTCCACATTAGCAAGGAATAAGAAACTTAATTTTAATTTATTTGCAATCACTGAATTTTCTTTTTATTGGCTGAAAATATATTTAAGTAGAATTTATTTGTAATCGGTCAATTTGCTCAAAAATTATTAATTTAAAGTTTTTATTTTTTTACAACAGAGGACACAGAGTTATCACAGAGTGCACAAAGGTTTTTTCTCTACAATACATGTTTTTTAAGTATTCTTTGTGGTTTCTAATTTTTTCTTACCACTTAAGCACAGAGGTTGCAGATTCAATTTTTTCTCTGTGTTCTCTGTGTCTCTGGGGTGAACTTACCGATTCAATTTATTTAATATGTGCGGGAGAGAATAAAATTAGCTATATTTGTTAATAATAATTTCGAATCTAATGATGAGACAGCATTCACAGCTTCTTCAATAAATTTTTTAGCTAAAGCAATTGATCTTTCACAACCTATAATAGAAACAATTGTTGCTTTTCCAGAAGTCAAATCTTTTCCAATAGATTTACCTAATTCCTTTTCCTCTCCTTTTAAGTCTAAAAGGTCATCAATTATTTGAAAAGCCATACCTAAATTCTCTCCATACTTTTCCAAAAGAATTCTTTCTTTATCAACTCTTGCTATTATTCCTGGGATTATAGTAGATACTTTTATTAATTTTGCTGTTTTCAATAGATTAACTTTTAATGCTTCTTTTTCAGTGATTTTTTGATTTTCATATAAAATATCAAAGACTTGTCCTCCTAACATCCCACTTGTGCAAATTGCATCAGAAATAGCGGATATAAGTTTGATTGCCGTATCCGGTTCCTCTTTAGCTATTTTAGAAGCTGAAAGAACATGAAAAGCATGGGATAAAAGCGCATCCCCAGCTAATACAGCGATGGCTTCTCCAAAAACTTTATGACTTGTAGCTTTACCTCTTCTTAAATCATCATTATCTATACACGGAAGATCATCATGAATCAATGAATAAGTATGAATAAATTCTATTGCACAAGCAGGCTCTATTAAATAACTCTCATCTATACTTAATGTCTCGCCAACTGCTAAAACTAAAATAGGTCTTAATCTTTTTCCACCTGCAAAAATACTATAATGCATTGCTTCATGTATTAACGAAGGCTCCTCATTTATATCCGGCAATAATCTCTTTAAGCTCTCATTGATTAAAATTCTTTTTTCCTTTAAATAAGTCTCAATCATATTATTCTTGCTTACTTTTTCCTTTATAAATTGAAAGCCCGATATTTATCCATTAGAAATAAAAAATTAACCCTCCAGCCAGGCTCTTTGGTAATTGGCTTGCTAAAATAAGATCATAATCTATCAAACCTTCTTTATAAAAATCATTGCTTAATATATTCTGCAATAAAAATAATACTTCAATATTGCATTTATTAAAATTACCTATATTAGGCAGCTTTTGCTTTATCTCAAGATTAAGTAGATGATAATTGTTTTTATGAAAATTATTATATAAATAAATACCATTTTGGAAAGTATAAAATATAGATAAAGAAGTAGATGTCTTCTGGCTTTTAGCCAATAACTTTGCTCGCAATTGATAAATTTTTTCTGGTAAATCTATTCTTCCATAAACTGAATCGTCTAAATCCATACTCATTCCTTCATTCTTAATTATCTTATATGATAGCTCACCCTCTAACCAATTTCCATATTTATTATAAAAACTTAATGATAATCCTTCCAGTCTTACATCTCCAGCATTTGTTAAATTGATTAAATCATTTAAAGTTTTATAAAAAGCAATCCTGTCTTTAGAAAATAAATTAAAAACTGCAAGTTGGAAATTTAGATTCTTTTTTGGTTTCAGTATCAAACCGACTTCTGTCTGAACATCCTTTTGAGGCTTAAAAGCATCTCCATCAAGGCTTAAATCCAAATTGTTCATAATCCAAGAATTACTAAAATTCTCGTCTATAATTTTTAAATATGTCTTCTTTGAATTGGAAATCTCACTATAAATAGATACTTGATCATTAGGAAAGAAATTAAGCATGATTTTTTCGCCACTTTGAAAGGAATTCTTTATGAAACTAAGGTAATCAAATTGGAACGAATAATTTACATCCAAAAAGTTCAAAGCATGCCAATTATCAGAAAATAATATGGAGCTTGAAAAATTTTTCCCTGAAGAATCTCTAACTTCTTCACTTATAATATCATCATACCTATAAATCTTATGTTCCAAATAAGTTATTTCTGTGCTTAAATTATGTCCTTCTATATTCTTATAGGAAAAACCACCTTTTGTATTAACTAAATTCCCCTTCTCTGAATTGAGAAAGCTTGCAATATACCAATCAACATCATTATGAATACGACCGCTAAAAGCTATATTTAGCTGAGAAATTCCAATCTTATCATCAAATCCGGTATTTATTATATATGAAATATATGAATCTAAGGGTAATAATTTTTTCGGAGAGAAATTATTTTTGTTAGCCATCACACTAACATCTTCTTTAAGAGGGTGATGTTTAATGCTTCTTAACATCCATTTTAATTCTTCGCTATTTTTTTGTATTCTGGATAGTAATTCATCTTTTATATCAAAAATAATTGAAGTATTCTTTTTCTCTAAATTGATTCCTCTCCATATTTCTTGACCATATTTCTCTATTCTAATAATAAAAATATAGGGCTGTTTGGATAATCCATTTATAATAAAATAGCCATCATCATTTACTTTAGTTTCTTTTATTACTTCCTGAAAATTAAAATTAAGCAATGAAATCTTTATATCTGAATATGAAATAATATTAGGAATTTTTATCAGCCCATTTATCTTAAAATCTTCAGATGAATTAGCATACATGAATGAAACAAAAATAATCAATCCTGCAATAATAATCAAATTACCTTTTTTCATAAAAGTCATTATAAATTAGATAAATTTCTATGTCAAGGAGAATAGAGTTTATAGAGTTTGTAGAGTTTATAGAGTTGAGAGTTCCTCAAATTATTACCCTTTTACCATTGTATCTGACTCTATTTCTTCAAGTAAGTAGAATCAAAATTTATGACGGTAATAATTGTGAAACTTTATAAAATCTTGATCCAATTTACTAATTATCTATATCTTCTCAATTAATCAAAAGTTAAACTTTTGACGGTAATAATTGTGGAACTCTACAAACTCTTAACTCTATAAACTCTATAAACTCTACTCCCCCATTTGACTTAGA
>CAYREJ010000250.1:0-3834 GCA_964423235.1 uncultured Acidobacteriota bacterium
CAACTCTATAAACTCTATAAACTCTATAATAATTATTTCACGCAAAGACGCAAAGTTCGCAAAGCTTATAAATCTGTGTTAATCTGTTTTAAGCTGTGTTAATCTGTTTTAATCTGTGTTAATCTCCTGGTTGCATATTAAAACTAAAGGATCACACATGACTAACACAAGATTAAAAATAGATAAAATTAAAATGTAAAAAATCTTATGATAATCTATTGTTTTAATATCTTTGCTTGCTTTTGGACAAAACTGGCCAAATACTATGCGCTTTCTTGACAGAATCTTGTGAAATGTTAAAATGGCTTTATGAAAATTAGGAAATACTTAAATGTTTATTTATTTTTTTCTTTAATTGCTTTAACTATTTGTGCAATTATTAGCTATTTTATTATTTTTAAGATTGAAGAGAATGCTTTGCCTATTTCTGAAATTTTTCCTGAAGATACTCCTATATTTTTTGGAATTGATGACATTTCTTCACAATTAAAAAAAATTAATAATAGCCAAACTAAATTGGAATTAGAGAAATTAGGTTTTTACAATGATTTAAATAGCATCTCTAAATTCGCCGATGAAAGGCTTAATAGGCGATTGGGTATTTCTTTAACAGATATAATTAAACATATTGACAGGGATGCAGGAATCGCTTTTGACCTTAAAGATAATAAATTATCTTTTTTAATTGCTGTTAAGACTAAAGAGAATGCTTTGACCTTTCAAAATAAGCTTGAAAAAATTTTGTTCGGAAGAACCTACTCTGAAAAGCATTATAAAAATGTTGTTTTTAAAATTTCAGAAGAAGGTTCAGTTTTTTGCTTTTATAAAAATTATTTTATATATGGAAATAATGAAGATTTTTTAAAAAATCTTATAGATGTTATAAATAAAGAGAAAAAAAGCTTAGCTGAAAATAGATTATTTTTAAAGATTCAGAAAGCATTAGAATATAACACCGGTTATCTTGGATTTATTAATTTAACTTCATTAAATAAAAAAAGTTTATTTGTAGAGTTATTAATGAAAAAAGTTGAATACCTTTTTAAAATTCCTGCTGTTTATAATTTAGCGTTCAATGAAGATTTTATAAAAATAACCAAGATAGAAGCTATTGGATTATCCGGCAATATTTTAGGTGAAGAGATTATTCAAAAAAATTGTTTGCTTCTGCCCAAAAATCTGAAAGAGAAAATATTGAAAAATTTATACAACAATAATATTGAAAAATTGAGAATTGATAAAATAATTTCTGATGATTTTAATTATTTTATTATTGGCTCATTTGGAAATGCACTTTCTATTTATGATTTTATTAAATATTTATTGATGAAAAATTTTCCAGAAGGAAAGAATAAATTTTATTTAATCGATAAATTATTTAAAGCTTATGAAATAAATTTTAAAAGAGACTTTATAGGTTCTTTGGGAAAGCAATTAGCGATTGTTCAAAAAAAGGAAGGGGATAAATTATTCTTCTTGATAGCTATTGAGACAAAGGATGACAATAAAATAACATTATTTTTAAAAAAACTCAATGTTCTCATAGAAAAAAAATTTTATGGGATGAAGTTAAGAAAATTTAATATAAGAGAAGCTTCTTTTTTTTCATTAGAAGATTTGAAAGGGAACAAATTGATATACGGTAGAAATAAGAACTATCTTTATTTTTCAAACTATAAAGGGTTTATTATAAAATCCATTGATGCTTATCAAGGAGTAAATACCATATTAAAAAATAAAGAGTATAAAAATTGTAAAAGTAAAGTTGGGGATAAGAATATTTTTATTTCTTATAACAAAGGATATGATTTCTTTTCTCTCTATTTAGGAACAGCTGTTTTTGGAGATGAGGAAAGAGAGTTGAAGGGGAACTTTATTTCTGCCTTGAACAAGATTGTAGAAACATCAGAAAAAGAGTGTGGACAAATGAAGAGAGGAGCAATTTCAGATGATGGATTTATAATTCAATCTTACTCTCCTTTAATTTATGGTTATGCTTTCTATTTAAAAGAGATGATGTTCATTTTAAAACAGTATTTACTGTATCGTCCGATAAACTTTGATGGGTGATAAAATAATAAAAAAACTTTAATGAAGAGTTTAGCAAAATTAATTAAATGGAGGAGCTTAAAATGGAAAAAAGGAAAATTCAAGTATTAATAATAGGAGGAGGTCCTGGAGGATATGTGGCTGCCATTAAAGCAGCTCAATTAGGTTTAAAGGTTTTATTAGTAGAAAAAGAAAAATTAGGAGGAATTTGTTTGAATGTAGGTTGTATACCTTCAAAGGCTCTTATTACCATATCACGAGACTATGAAAGGATCAAAACTTTAGAAGCAGTTGGTATCAAAGCAACTATAGAATCTTTCAATTGGCAATCTATTCAACGATGGAAAAATTCTATTGTTAATAAATTAGTGGCTGGGGTTTCTCAATTATGCAAGGCAAATGGAGCAGAAATTATTTTCGGTGAGGCTGAAATAGTGAGTGATAAAGAGGTCCGGATAAAGAGAGGCGGAGAGGCTGAAATTATTGAATATGAAAATTTAATAATTGCAACAGGTTCTAAGCCAGTTTACTTGAAAGAAATTCCTATTGATCATAAGCAGGTATTAGATTCTTCAGATGTATTAAACGTAGAAGAAATTCCGAAGAATCTTTTAATAATTGGAGGTGGCTACATAGGCATAGAATTAGGGAGTGTTCTTGCCCGATTTGGCAGTAGAATAATAGTAGTTGAAATGATGCCGCAAATTTTACCTGGTGTAGATAATGATTTGGTTAGGGCTTTAGAAAGAAAACTAAAGAAATTAAATTTTGAAATAAAAGTCAATTCAATTGTTTCAGCCATAGAGAAAAAAGGAGACCATTTAATTGCGATAATTAAAAGCAATGGGTGGGAAGAAAAGGTGGAGACGGAAAATATATTGGTTGCGGTAGGAAGAAAGCCGATGACTGATGGGCTTGGGCTTGAAAGTTTAGGGATAGATTTGGATTCAAGAGGCTTTATCAAGGTAAATGAAAGATTAAGAACGAATTTAAAAAATATATATGCTATTGGGGATGTGATAGGGGGCGCTATGTTAGCTCATAAAGCTTTCAAGGAAGGGGAAATATCGGCAGAAGTAATAGCTGGGAAGTCTTCAATAGTTGATTATAAGTGCGTTCCGGCAGTAATATATACGGAGCCTGAAATTGCCTTAGTAGGGATGAGCGAACAAGAAGCTAAGGAAGCAAAAATGGATATAATTATTGGAAGATTTCCTTTTGCAGCTAATGGAAGAGCTTTAGCATTGATGGAAAATGATGGATTTGTAAAAATAATAGCTGATAAAGAGACCCATGAAATTTTAGGAGTCAACATAATAGGACCTAGCGCTTCTGATTTAATAAGTGAAGCTGCTTTAGCAATAGAGATGGGAGCCACGATTGAGGATATAGCTTTGACAATACATCCACATCCGACATTGAGCGAAGCTATAATGGAAGCTTGTAAAGATGCAATGGGAGAACCCTTGCATATTTATCACCAGAAGCCTTAATTGCAATTTTTCTTAAGTAGAATTTATCAGAATTCCTTTGTGCTATATTTTTTTTACCACAAAGGGTACAGAGTTAACACATATTTTTTATTATTTTATTACGAGTTAGCGAGTTTAGCGAGTTTCTCGCAAATAAAGAAAGAAGTAGCACAGACATTCTTGTCTGTGTCTTTTCTAAATATCTATGCATTTTTCACAGGCAGGAATGAGAGCATTTATGCGCATAGTTATCTGGTCAGTTTTCTCCAAAATTATTTCTTTGAGGATCCCTTATTCAATTTATTGCTTATAT
>CAYREJ010000251.1:0-3795 GCA_964423235.1 uncultured Acidobacteriota bacterium
CAGAAGAATTAATTGAGGTAATAGAAATATTTGAAATAATATCGCAATAAGTTGCTATATTTCCATTTTGATCTAATTTCAATACCCAAAAATCACTATTGCCTACTCTAAAAGAATGGGTATAACCTGCAACAATGTAGCCCCCATCAACCGTTTGTTCAATTGATTCAGCAATATCATTATCTTCTCCCCCATAGCCTTTTTGCCAAACAACATTGCCTAAAGCATCTAATTTTATTATCAAAAAATCAAAGCTGCCTTCGTAAAAATAGGAATAACCTGCTACAATATAGCCATCATCTGGTGTCTGTTGAATTGAATAAGCAATATTCCAATCAGCCCCACCGTAAGTCTTTTGCCAAACAATATTTCCAGAGGAATCTAATTTTATTACCAAAAAATCAGCCGCTTCCTCACCAAAAGATTCAGTAAATCCTGCTACGATGTAGCCGCCATCTGTTGTTTCTTTAATTGAATAAGCTCCATCTAAATATGCTCCGCCATAACTCTTTTGCCATATGATATCCCCAAATGAATTTAATTTTATTACCCAAAGATCATAATTACCTGCTCCAAAAGATGTAGTCCTTCCTGCTACGATGTAGCCGCCATCTACTGTCTGCTGAATTGAATAAGCTTCGTCCGGTCCCTCTCCGCCATAAGTCTTCTGCCATATGATATTCCCTGAAACATCTAATTTTATTATCAAAGCATCAGTAGCACCTAAACCAAAAGAATTGGTAAATCCTGCTAAGACATAGCCTCCATCTGTTGTCTGTTGAATTGAATAAGCCTCTTCAAGATATTTAGCGCCATAGCTCTTTTGCCAAATGATATCCCCTGAAGTATTTAATTTTATTACCAAAATGTCATCCCATCCTTCAAAAGAAGAGATAGATCCTGCTATAATATAGCCGCCATCTGATGTCTGCTGAATTGCTTGAGCCATATTCTCACCTGCCTCGCCATAGCTCTTTTGCCAAATAATATTTCCTAAATTATCTAATTTTAATACCCAAATATCGCTACTGCCTACACCAAAAGAGGTCCTACCTGCTACGATAAATCCTCCATCTTTGGTTTGTTGAATTGAATCAGCTTTCTCATCACCAGCTCCACCATAAACCCTTGCCCAAGTTTGACAATTACCTAAATTTAATTCTATAAAAAAATTAAGTAAGCAAATTAAAATTAGTATGGCTACGCTTTTATCTTTCATATTTACCTCCATTTTCTATATGTAATTCTATTCTTAAATCATAGATTTCAATTTCGCCACTTTATAATATCACAGCTGTTTTGCTTTTGCTCATTTTTTATTAGTTTATTACAAGTTGGCGAGTTTAGCAAGTTTTTAAAAATATTAGCCACATGCTAAAAGCAAATCCAATCTTCGTTTAACTTTTCACTTTTAACCTCTCACATTTTACATTTCACTTTTCACTAACTTATAAAAAAATCTAATTCTGGCTCAAAAACACCCCTAAGCCATTCTTGTTTACTTAAAAACTCCCACTCACTCTGTGGCACCCATTTACCTAAACCATAATTCCATGCTAATTGACATAGCCTTTTAAAATCAGAATAATGCTCGCCCACTCTTTTTTCAGCATGATCACGGGTGCTCCAATTAGTAATCATAAATTCCCAATCTGAAGCTTGAAGGAAAAATAATTCTCTTATAGCTTGCTTAATAATCCTCATAAGAATTTCATCGTCCTTTCTATTGTAGAAGGCATGAACTAAATAATGAATTTCTTTTTCGGCATCATAAATTCTTTCTAAAACCCAATAAACTTCCGGATTTATCCAAGTGCTGCTATCAAAATTTTTTCCCCAAGATGATTCCGGCAGCCAAATATAATTGTAAGCAGGCTTAAAGTTCATATATTCTGTGCAAGTCATCAAAGCAATCTCAGGGTCTAATTTAAGCCATTTAATAACATAATATAACCACATTGGTCCTTCAAACCACCAATGCCCAAATAATTCAGCATCAAAAGCTAAACACGCTATCTTTGCATCTCCTACATTAGAATAATTTGCACGCAGACTTTCTTTGATCAACCATTTATAATGCCCAGCATGGTCTAATACTTTTTTATTAAATGCTTCTTCCGGATAATATTCTTGTTTATATTGCAAATCCAGACGCGGGTCAGTAACTTTCCAATACCTCAGCCAGCCTCCAAAATGTTTCTTATGAAAATCTAAATAAGCAGCATCCCCGGGATAACCTATCCGATGCTCCCAAACTTGCCTTGATAATTGAATATCTCTTACAAATACCGAAACAGGAGCTTTTCTTATTTGAGGAGTCATTAAATAATAAATGTCAAAGGGTGTTTTAAACAAATCATAAGGAGTAGCCTTCATTAATTGATTTTGATCAATAATAGTAAAATAAATATCATTAGCATCTAATAATTCTTCAATTCCTTTTCTCCAATAGTTATTTTGATTATGGAAGGTAGGGATAGGTATCTTCCACCATCCTGCTGGTCTATAACCACATTCCGGCAACCATATCCCTTTCGGCTTCCTTCTGAAAAATTTTTCATAAGTTTTAATAGCCATTTTGATTTGTGCATTTATGCTGCTATCATAGCAGAGCAGAGGTAAATAAGCGTGGGTAGCTGCTGATGTAATTAATTCAATAGCTCCTTTATCTTGTAATTCCTTATAAGCATTTACTATATCTTCTTGATATTTATATTGAAAAATATCTAAAGTTTTCAGATAAAAATTCCTCCATAAGCTTGCTAACCAAGAACGATGTAAACTAATACCACGAAAATCTTTTTCATCCTTCTCAGCGTAAGCAGCTTTCATCCTACAATATTCTTTAAAGCCCCATTTAAAGTGAGGATGTGCTAACTGCTCTAATAAAACCGGAGAAAAACTAAAGACTATTTTCGGATATAAGCCTTCTTTTGATAATTTTGAGAATATATTCAATAAAGGAATATAAGTCTCCGCTACAGCTTCATATAACCATTCTTCATCCATCCTATCATGCTTTAAAACATAAGGAATATGAGCATGTAAAATAAACACAACACTTCCATAAAAGTTATTCATATTATTTAAGCTCCCCCATTTAAAAATAATAATAGCAGCATACTCTCTTTTTAGCTGCCCTCTTTATAATTGCAATTCTTCTATTGCATGCTGTTCATCAATATAGATTGGGAAAATTAAATCCAACCTTGATATCTTTAAAAGTTCCCTTATCCTAGATTGAGGATTTAGTAAAATTAAATGTGCATCCGCTTCTTTAAATTTATCTAAATATCCCACTAATTCTCCTAAACCATTGCTATCAATATAATTTACTTCTGAAAAGTCTATCATTAAGCATTTAACTTTCTGATCCAATTGCTCTTTCAAAGCTTGAACAAATTTATCTTTGCTTTCTCCTAATTTAATTGCTCCGATCAACTTAAGTAAAGTATATTTTTCTTTTTTTTCTGCTTTAATAATCATTATTTTCTCCTCAATAGAATTAATTTAATAATATACCCTAATTGTTGATAAAAAGCAAATGAAAAGATAGAGTTTATAGAGTTTATAGAGTTGAGAGTTTATAGAGTTCCACCAATTCTACTGATTTTGTATGAAGATAAACTTATTGAAGAGATGATTGATTTTGATTTTTATCCTTATGAGATCCAAGTGAGAGATTAATAGCTAATAGCATGGAATGATTGAATAGGATAAAAGGTAAATTAGTAATAAGCTAAATGATAACGAGACAAAGGTAAGAAATGGTGGAACTCTCAACTCTCAACTCTA
>CAYREJ010000252.1:0-3784 GCA_964423235.1 uncultured Acidobacteriota bacterium
GCTTTTAGCATTTGGAATAAACTGACTATTTATGGGGATTGGGAATTAGGAATTAGGGGCTAGGAATTAAGATATCTATAAGCTTATAGCCTGCATTTTTTCAAAAAGATTATCTTTATGCAAGATAGTCATCCCTGTGGAACTCTACAAACTCTATAAACTCTACAAACTCTATAAACTCTATACACTCTTTCTCAATTCCATTGCATTTTTTATAGCATAACCATAAGCATCATTATTAAAATATACATAAACATCTCTTCCTTCTTGTGCCCATTCCTTTATTTTTCTTGAAAGGTTTTTTATTTCCTCTGAAGAATAATCTGATGCATATATATTAGGAATACCATGTTTTCTTATGTAAACTGTCTTAGAAGTAATAGGTCCTGCTACTTCAAGCATCGGATAATCGCTTAAGCAGAGAGAAATATCATAATATTGAAATAATTCATATAATTTGTCATTCAGCCAGCTTTTATCTCTAAATTCAAAAACATATTTTATTGAAGAATCATTGAAATTTTTCAAATAAATTATTAAATCCTTTATTCTTTCATAATCAAATTTCATTTTAGGAGGTAATTGAAAAAGCAATATTTTTAATTTCTCTTTTAGTCTTATAGCTCTTTCCATAAAGATATTCATATGAATTATTGGGTCTTTTAATCTTTTTATATGCGTAAAAAAGCGACTAACTTTAACAGAAAAGCGGAAAGCTTCAGGTGTTTCTTCATACCATTTATCAAAAGTTTTTCCCTGCGGCAGGTGATAAAAGGTATTGTTAATTTCAACTGTATTAAAATATTTACAATAATAATTAAGCCACTTTGAAGGATGTAGCTGCTTTGGATAAAATATTTCTACCCAATCCTGATAGTTCCACCCACTAGTTCCTACAAATATTTTTCTCTCCATTATTAGATATTTTACCACAGAGGCACAGAGATCACAGAGTCAATTTTTTCTCTGTGTTCTCTGTGTCTTGGTGGTGAATTTATCTGCAACCTCTGTTCTTTTGTGGTAAGATAAAAAATAATTAATAATTTGAATATAATAAATGAACAGAACAAAGGAAAATCATAATTTATAAATATAGCTATGCTTTGGTTTTTAGGTGCTTCAGTGGTATTATAAATAAAATGATTAGAATCAGAAAAAAGTTATTTATTATATTTGGCATTTTGCTTTTATTCCTTAATAAATTTTCAATTGCTGACGCTTTGGATGAAGAAAGTAATTTCTCATATGGCATAGTAGTATCTGATAATGAAATAGCTTCAGATATAGGAATGAAAATTCTTAGAGAAGGTGGCAATGCTATTGACTCTGCTATTTCAGTTGCCTTTGCATTAGCAGTAGTTTATCCTCAAGCTGGAAATATTGGAGGTGGTGGTTTCATGCTGATTAGGTTTAAAGATGGCAAATATACATCTATTGATTATAGAGAAAAAGCTCCTTCCAAAGCCAAAGAGAACATGTTTTTAGATGAAGAGGGAAAAGTTATAAAAAACTTAAGTTTAGTTGGACCATTATCTGCAGGAGTTCCCGGAACAGTTTCAGGATTATATTATGCTTGGCAACATTTTGGATCCTTACCTTGGAAAACTTTAATTAATCCAGCTATTGAGTTAGCTGATAAAGGATTCCCTATAAATAAAGAATTAGCGGAAGCTTTTAAAAAAAATCTTGACAATTTTAAAATGTATAAGGAAACATCTAAAATATTTTTAAGAAAATCCAAGGATCCGTTAAAAGAAGGAGAAATTTTAATCCAAAAAGACCTTGCGAAATCACTAAAAATAATTTCCGAAAAAGGAGCAGATGGTTTCTATAAAGGAAATTTAGCAGAAAGAATTGTTCAGGGCGTAAATAAGTATGGTGGAATTTTTACTTTGGAGGATTTAAGAGCATACAAGCCAATTGAAAAGCAGCCGATAATTATTCCTTACAAGGGCTATAAAATATACAGTATGAATTTACCAAGTTCTGGAGGTATCTTAATTTACATAATTATGAAGGCAATTGAAAGTTATAATATAGAAAATATGAAGCATAATTCAGCAGAATATGTTCATATTTTATCAGAAATATTGAAGAGGGCATTTGCTATAAGAAGCGTTTATTTGGGGGACCCTCATTTTTATAATGTTCCTATTAAAGAATTATTGTCAGAAGAGACTATAAATAAAATTAGATTAAGTATTGATCCATATTTTGCGACCCCAAGCACTAAAATATCTCCGAATGTCCTACAGGATCCTGAAAGGGCTGATACAACTCATTTTTGCGTATTAGATAAGTTCGGCAATGCGGTATCCAATACCTACACTTTAAATAGCACTTTCGGTTCTTTCTTCATTCCTGAAGGCACCGGAATACTCTTAAATAATGAAATGGATGATTTTAGCATAAAACCCGGCTATCCGAATCAATTCGGATTGATAGGAAGCAAAGCAAATTCAATTGAAGCCGGCAAAAGAATGTTGAGCTCAATGACACCTACAATTGTTGAAAAGGATGGGAAAATAATAGCAATTTTAGGCTCGCCCGGAGGCAGCAAAATTATTACAGCAGTTCTTCAAGTAATTCTTAATTTAGTAGAGTTTAAAATGCCTTTGGCTAAAGCAGTGGAAGCAAAAAGATTTCACCATCAATGGTTGCCTGATTCACTTTTATTAGAAAAAGGATTTCCCCAAGAAGAAATTAACATCCTCAAGAATAAAGGATATTTTATTAAAGAGAATGAAATCATTGGTTCTGTTAATGCAATAGCTTTTGATGAAAATAGTAAAAAATATATAGGTTTTGCTGATAAAAGAAGGAACGGAAAAGCGATAGGTGTTCTTAAAATTGATAAATAGGTAATTAGTCATTTTTTTCCAAAGAACTAATCAAAACGGTTATCATCCCTCATAAAAACAATATCGTTTAAAATTAAACCACGAGATTAACACAAGATTTTCTTTTTCTGTGTTAATCTGTGTTAATCGCATGAAAAAAATCTCGTATTAATCTTGTGGTTTAATGTTTTTCCTTGCTGTTGGAGAAAACTGACCAGTTACAAAATACTAAATTAAGAATGGATTAAACATTTTTTCTCTGCCGATGGTCGTTGGAGATCCATGTCCAGGATAAACTATTGTATCATCTGGTAATATAAAGAGCTTTCGTTTAATAGATTGAATTAATTTATCATAATCTCCGCCTTCCAAATCAGTTCTTCCGATTGAGCCTTCAAAAAGAGTATCTCCGCAAAATAAATTATTTTCTATAAGAAAGGAAACGCTTCCGGGAGAATGTCCCGGCGTGTGTATAATTTTTATATGATGTTCACCGATATTTAAAATTTGATTATCATGTAAATATTTATCAATCGGAGGAGCAGACTCAGCAGGATAGCCAAACCATTCCGCTTGATCTTCTAATCCTTCATACAAAAATTCATCTTCCGGATGAAGCATAATTAAGGCTTCAGTAGCATTTTTAATTGCTTTGACACCTATTATATGGTCAATATGAGCATGAGTAAGAAGAATATATTCTATGGTTAATTGTTTTTCCTGAGCCAAATTCAATAATGAGTAAGCCTCATCTCCGGGGTCAATTATGGCTGCTGCATTTTCATTTTCAAAATAAATTAGATATCCATTTTTATAGAATGGAGGTTGTGATCTACATTCAATTTTCATATTCAAAAGTTAAAGAAAAATAAGTTTATCAAAAAAATTTTAATAAAACAAATGGGGAATGCAGTAACTGGTCAGTTTTCTACAAAATTATTGCT
>CAYREJ010000253.1:0-3783 GCA_964423235.1 uncultured Acidobacteriota bacterium
TTCCTAACTTCTTAACTTCCTTTTCGTGTTTCTCTTTGTGATCTTTGTGGTTTATAATTTTTTTGCCATTGGATTTGCTTTTAGCATTTGGAATAAACTGTCTATTTACCAAAAAAGCATTGCTTATTAAATCAATTTCAAGTATTATGTGAAGAATATGGATAAGGCTAAACTTAATAAACTTATTAAATACTATAAGAAAAGATTAAAGGAGGAAGAAAAAAATTATAATGAAAAATTAACAAAACTTGATGAAGCTGTTAACGCCTTAATTAATTCTAAAACTCCACATTCTATATCAGAATTAAAAGATTCGCTTAATAAGATTTATAAAACAAAAGAAATATTTTTAGGCAAAAGGAATCTTCCGATATATTTAAGAAAAATCATAAATAAGATAGGCTTTGCTATTTTAGAACCTTATATGGAGGCTCAGCAAGAATATAATTCTCAATTAATTCATTTTATAAATGAACTAATGAATCATCTTGAAGAAATCAGAGAAAGAGAAAAAATACTTTTAGGTTCTTTAATTCAATTTTCTCAGAGAATAATAGCTCTGATAGATGTCAAGGCATTAGAAGTTCATTATAAAAACTATAATGACCTTCTTAAAATGCAAGATACGATAAAAGAAGAGATGGAAGCTCTAAAAGAAAGTTTAATGATAGCTTATGAAGAGCTTGATCGTAAACTAACAACTTTTATAGCTTGGAGGATGAGAGAAAAAGATAATAAAAATTAAGAACCAGAAGATGAATTAATAGCATATTCATAACCTTTATCAAAAGCTTTCAGATTAAGCTCCTCAGTGCCAGGTGGAACTGAATTAATTACAGCCTTTCTGAGTGCTTCTTTGCTAATTAAATTTATTTTGCCGGCGAAAAAACCGACCATCACTATATTAACAACTAATCTTCTCCCGAGTTCTTCAGCTATTCTGGTAGCAGGAATAGAAAAAACTTTCGTTTCTCTATTGATGCCTTCAGGCTCAACTAAATCTGATTCTATTAATAAAATTCCATCCGGCTGCATTTCTTTATAGAATTTATTGAAAGCATCCTGAGACATTACCATTAGAATATGAGGCTTAACAACATAAGGGTAAAGTATAGGAGAATCAGATATTATTAATTGAGCACTGCAAGCACTTCCTCTTGCTTCCGGACCGAAACTTTGAATCATAGTAGCATATTTCTGATCATAAATTGTCGCCGCCTTGCCAATTATTATTCCTGATAGGATTATGCCTTGTCCTCCAAGCCCTCCAATTTTTACCTCTGTGCTATTCATCTTCTATCCCCTCATAATTTTTATATTTATCTTTGAAGATTTTTGAATAATGCTGATTCATTAATTCTAAATAAGTAGGTTTTTCTATATCAACAAATTTCCCCAAAATTATTTGTCCCCTTATGCTAATATCTGCTTCTCTGGTATCAGCGCCATTCTTTATTATGCTATTTTTCTTATAAAATAACATACGAGCAACAGAATCGCCTAATTTGTTCTTTCTTTCATACAAAGTTGGACAAGGGGATAAGATTTCTATGAAAGAGAATCCTTTTTTTAATAAAGCTTCTGTCATAGCTCTTTCTAATTGTCTGACATGATACACAGTCCATCTTGCAACATAGACAGCTCCACAAGAAGCTGCTAAATGAGGCAAATTAAAAGGAAATTCATAATTACCATAAGGCATTGTTGAAGCTAAGGATTCTAATGGGGTTGTAGGAGCTACTTGACCCCCAGTCATACCATAAATGAAATTATTTATGCAAATAACTGTTATATCTATATTTCTACGAGCTGCATGAATAAAATGATTTCCTCCAATGGCGAATAAATCGCCATCTCCGGAATACACTACTACCTTCAGCTTAGGATTGGCTAACTTTAGTCCAGTAGCAAAAGGGATTGCTCGTCCATGAGTAGTGTGAAATGAATCTAACTTTAAATATCCTGCTACTCTTCCTGAACACCCGATTCCGGAAACAATACACAACTTATCCATATCTATTTTAGCATCTTGAATAGCACGAATAAAGCTATTAACAGAAGTACCAATTCCACAACCCGGGCACCATATATGAGGTATCCTATCCATCCGAAGATAATCTTCATAAGGATGATAACTAACAGCTACGCTCATTTTAATGCCTCCTTTATAGATTTAACTATTGCCGATGGAGCGATCACTGTTCCACCAGCATGCGAAATTAATATAACTTTATTACCACAAACGCATCTCTCCACTTCATAAAATATCTGACCTAAATTCAGCTCTGCCACTGCAAATAGCCTCCCTTTTTTTGCCAATTCCCTTATTCTTTTTTCCGGAAAAGGCCATACAACTATTAATCTGAATAAGCCAGCTTTAATACCTTCTCTTCTCAATTCTTCTACTGCCTTTAAAGCTATTCTTGAAGTAATACCATAAGAAACAATTATTACTTCTGCATCATCAGTGTATAGTTCTTCATATTTAACAATTTTATCAGCATTCAATCTTATTTTATCAACAAGCCTTCTAATTAATTTCTCTTGAGCAACAGGGCTCATATCCGGATATCCTTTTTCATTATGAGTAAGCCCAGTAATATGAATCCGGTAGCCTTCTCCAGCTTTTACCATCTCTGGCACCATTGAATTATCCATAACTTTGTAAGGAAAATATTCTTGCTTATTTAATTTTGTATACTTTCTTGGAACGATCTCAATTTCTTCCGGTGGGGGTATTACAACCTTTTCCATCATATGCCCCACGCATTCATCCATCATAACGAAAACAGGTACTCGATATAATTCTGATAAATTAAAAGCGTCCACTGTAAGATTAAAGCATTCCTGTGGTGAATTAGGAACTAAAGCAATTATCTCATAATCTCCGTGAGAACCCCAGCGAGCCTGCATCATATCAGCTTGTCCGGGTAAGGTAGGAAGTCCCGTCGATGGACCACCCCTTTGAACATTCACAAATACACAAGGAGTTTCCGTCATACAAGCTAAACCTATATGCTCCATCATCAACGAAAATCCAGGACCGGAAGTCACCGTCATCGCTTTTGCACCAGCCCAAACCGCTCCTAATATTGCTATTGAAGAAGCTATTTCATCCTCCATTTGAATAAAAATTCCTCCTACCAATGGAATTCTTGCTGCGAATCTTTCAACTACTTCCGTCGAAGGCGTTATTGGATAACCTGCTGCAAAACGACATCCAGCAGCTATTGCCCCTTCACAACAAGCATGATCTCCATCTATAAAATGCGCACCCGTCAATACTCCTTTAGGATTAGCTTTCATCTTTCCCTCCTTTTACCTTCTCCCCCCATATCGCAAACTCCGGACAATACATTCCGCATAAATCACATCCGGAACATTTGTCCATATAGGGCGCATCAGGGGGGTGATATCCTTTCGAATTGAATTCTTCTGAAAATATTAATACCTTCGTCGGACAAAATTCTATGCATATACCACATCCTTTGCAATATTCCCTTATTATATAAACATTACCCTTTTCTCCACTATATTTTATTATCTTCCTTTCCATTATTTTTACAGCCATAAACACCTCTTTGACTATTGTTTTACCTCTATGAAATTTTCAAGAGGAAATTTTTTTTTTATTTCCTATGATAATAAAATCATCCAAAAAAATCAAGCATCAGGCAGCTAACTGGTCAGTTTTCTCCAAAAAAATAAGCAAAATTGTTATCACACTACATAAAAATAATGTCGTTTAAAATTAAACCACGAGATTACACAGATTATCACAAG
>CAYREJ010000254.1:0-3770 GCA_964423235.1 uncultured Acidobacteriota bacterium
TTTTGGCTTAATTTCAAAATATATGAATTTATTATGATATTCATTGTCTTCTAATATTTTATATGAGATGTCATTATTAATTTTAAAATTGTTTAATTTTTGATATGAATTTGTGGGTGGGTAAGGTATCCATAATTTTACAGTTGATGACGCTTTAGGCAGTTCTTCAATTTTTATTTGAAAAGTTAATTCTATTCTTCTGCTTAATCTTATATTCTCACCACTGCCTAATCTTATATAGCATAAGAGAAAAATAATAATAAATGATATAAGGATTTTTAATTTAAGAATTTTGATTAACATATTAGCCTTCAAAGAAAAATTAATTTCCTTCACTAAAAATGAGAAATTATTATATTATTTTTTTCTCTTCCAGATTCCTCCTTCTTCGACCCATTGATAACGAGCAGCACCATCTTTTTTATGCACACTTATTTCAGTAGCTTCAAGCTCACTATCTGTTTTTTTCATAAATATATCTAAATCATATTTATGATTATCAGTAGATCTAAAATCAGCACAAGCAAAGTATGTATTCTCGGATACTTTCGCTAATTTATCATCATGAACTTTAATAAGGGATAATGCAAGAGGTATATTTTGTTCTTTATCGTAGAAAAGAAAGTATCCATTTTTCAGTTTGGAATCTTTATCAACAAAATTCTTAATAGCTTTAGCTAAATCTTCTTTTGATAACATTTCTTCTCCCATCCTTTGACTGGGATGCTCAGATGGATGTTCTTGTGCTACCACAAAAATTCCTAAAATTGATAATGCGATAAAAGATATAAAAATTTTCTTTACCATAATCTTTAAGCCTCCTTTTTTTTAATTTTTATAAACTAACATGGATGATATTATATTCCAATTTTTTAAATTATCAATGGGTAATCGATAATTGGTTATAGGTTATAGATTATAGGTTATGGGTCATGGGTTATAGGTTATAGGTGATATAGGATATGATTAGGGAAGAGAAGAGATGGAGCTGATTATGAGAATATTTAAAATTATTAGTGAGTTAGTTTTCTAAGCTCGCAAGCTTGTAATAAAATAATAAAGTATATAGTCAGCTTTCTGCAAAATTATTGCTTTGAGGATCCCTTATTCAATTTATTGCTTATA
This sequence comes from uncultured Acidobacteriota bacterium, assembly GCA_964423235.1. Lineage (GTDB taxonomy): Bacteria > Acidobacteriota > HRBIN11 > MFGW01 > MFGW01 > CAYREJ01. The sequence continues at coordinate 1,126 of CAYREJ010000254.1, forward strand.
TTTTTTAACCACAAAGGACACAAAGTTATCACAAAGCACACAGAGTTCTTTCTATAAAATATATCTTTCTTTGTGATGTTTGTGTCTTCTTAGTGATCTTTGTGGTTTATAATTTTTTTTCCATTGGATTGGCTTTTAGGATTTGGAAAAAACTGACAATTTACATAAAAAGCATTGACAAAAAGCAGAGTTATTTTTATAATGTTATTATTATATGGAAGATAATAAGAATAATAAAATTTATCAAAGAAGCCTAAAATTAGAAATTATCAAGTATATGGAAGAACCTGAAGCTATTATTATCTTCGGCTCAAGACAAGTTGGTAAATCTACGCTTTTGAAAATGATTATGAATGAAATTGCAGATCCAAAAAGAACCTTTTATCTTGATTTAGAAGACCCCAGAATGCTTGATATTGTTGAAGGAGGTCCTCAAAACTTACTTGATTATATCTATCAGCTTGGTGCTCCTCCAGATAAAAAATGTTATGTTTTTTTGGATGAAATTCATTACATGAGGTCCCCTTCAAAATTTATAAAACTTATAGTTGACCATTATGCAAATAAGATTAAAGTTATATGCACAGGTTCTTCAACTTTAGGAATTAGAATAAAGTTCCAGGATGCATTAGTGGGAAGAAAATTAGTATTTACTCTTTTTCCTTTAAGTTTTAAAGAATTTTTAACCTTTAAAGAGAGAGAGGATTTAGCAAGAGCATTGCCTGACGAGCCATTTGATCAGGAAAAGGATTCAAGCAAATTTTTCCAAGAAGAGTATCTACGCTATTTCTATGAATTTATGATTTTCGGCGGTTATCCGAAGGTAGTGCTTGAGAATAATTTTGAGAAGAAGGAAAAGTTTTTAGGAGAAATTGTTAGTGCATATATATTCAAAGATATTAGGGCGCTGTTTAATATAGTAGATATTATAAAATTTAATAATCTAATTAAAATTTTGGCGAGCCAGAGTTCTTCTCTCATAAATGTATCGCAATTGGCAAATGATGTAGGTATATCAAGGCAAACTGTGATGAATTATATTTCCATTCTTGAGAATTCTTTTCTTATTATGATGCTTCCACCTTATTCAAGAAGCTTGCGAGTAGAAGTCAGGAAAGCAAACAAAATCTATTGGCTTGATACCGGAATAAGAAATTATATAATTGGAGATTTGAGTTATTCAAAATCAAGGAGTGATGTTGGTATTCTGCTGGAAAATATGATGTTTAGTAGTTTAGTTAAAAGGAAAAAAGAAATAGAGCATTTATTTTTTTGGAGAACGAAAGACAAAACAGAAGTAGATTTTATATATCAGAAGGGTAACAAAATATTTCCTATTGAAGTTAAGCAATATGCCAGAGCTCATCGCGGTCTTAATAATTTTATGAAAAAGTATAAAGTAAGCAAGGGCTATATTGCCCATATGGGCGAGTTTAAGCAAGGGGAAATTTCTTTTATTCCTATATATTGGTTTTAACTTTTCTTCTAACTCCGCATTTCCTCAATTCTCAACTCTTTAACTCCTTCATTTGACTTTTCAATTTATAAATTATAGGATTGTAAAAATACTCATTTATGAAAATCAATATTTCTTTTAAAATTTTATTGCCATTGTTCTTTTGTTTGTTATGGTTTCCTTATTTTTTTAATGGATGGGGATATAGTATTTGGGATTCCAATGAAGCTTATTATGTGGAAGGTCCCAAGGAAATGCTAATGTATAAAGACCTCTTTACTCCATACTTCAATTATGAATACCGATTTGAAAAGCCTATTTTATCTTACTGGACTGTTATTTTCTTTTATAAGCTTTTTGGTATATCAGTTACTTCTGAAAGATTGGCTATCGCATTTTTTGCTCTACTTTCTATTATTCTTACATATTTAATTAGCAAAAATATTTTTGCTTCTTTATATGATATAAAAATTGCTCGGGAGTTAGCATTATTCTCAAGTGCCATTTTTGCAACTTCATTTAAATTTTTTACACTTTCCCATCGCTCTATTATTGATATATTGTTAACTTTTTGGATCCTATCTGCTCTTTTCTTTTATTTAAAATTTCTTAATAAGAATTGTCAGTCTTTAATTTTAATATTGAGTGCATTTATTTGTTTTGCTTTTGGTGTATTAACCAAAGGATTATTAGGGATGATAGTTCCAGCTGGCATCATTTTTTTTCATGTCCTTTTAACCAAAAGATTTTCTATTTTCAAAGATTTTAAATTTTATTTAGGAATTCTGCTATTTATGGTTATTGCTTCTCCTTGGTTTCTCTATATGGCTTATAAACATGGATTATCTTATTTGCAATTCTTTTTTTTAGGTAATCATATTGAATTATATTTGAAGGGAACTTATAGTTTGTCAAGACCCATTTGGTATTACATTCCTAATATCGCAGGCGGATTTGCTCCTTGGAGTTGCTTCTTCTTATTCATATTCTTTTTCTTTTATTATTCTATTAAAAATAAAATAAAAATTCCTGATAAAGCCTTCTTTATTTTAATTTGGGTCTTTTATATTTTCGTCTTCTTTTCTCTTTCTAAAGGCAAGCAAGAAGAGTATGTCTTACAAATCTATCCGGCTTTATCAATATTATTGATTTGGGCAGTGCAGGAATCTTTAATTAATTTAAATAATCT
>CAYREJ010000255.1:0-3709 GCA_964423235.1 uncultured Acidobacteriota bacterium
TGTTATCATACTTCATAAAAATAATGTCGCTTAAAATTAAACCACGAGATTACACTGATTATCACAAGATTTCAGCCACAGAATTTCACAGAAGAACACAGAATTTCTTATTTCTGTGTTATTCTGTGTGCTTCTGTGGCTAATATCTTGTGTAAATCTTGTAATAATCCTGTGGTTTAATATCTTTCCTTTCTTTTGGAAAAAACTGATTAATTATATTCTATGTCATTCTGTGGCTGATATAATATTATATCTCATAATTGGTCGATTTTCAGATCGCCGAAGAACCTCAACGAACCCAGCTTTCCTGAAGGCAGAGGCAAATCCCGTCCATGCGAATACATTAGGCATACGGTCTTTCTTAGGCTCTATTGGGTACCCTTCAACAATTTTGCCCCCTTGCTCCCTGACATATTCTATAGCTGCCATCAATAACTTTACAGTAACTCCTTTGTTCCTGAATGGCTTCGCTACAAAAAAGCAAACGATAGACCAGACAGGATCATCATTAATTCTTTTTAGAGAGCGAGAACGTTCCAAAACTGGATATTTTTCTCTCGGCGCCACTGAGCACCAAGCTATGGGCAGACCATCAGCATAACATAGAAGACCAGGGATTTCTCCTGAACCAACTATATTTTTCAACGCTCTTTTGTTCCCCTCACCTTTTTGTTTTTCAAATTGAGAACGCTTCAATCTCCACCACATACACCAACATCCACCACAAGCTCCTTGTTCTCCAAATAGAATCTCTAAATCTTTCCATCGCTCTGGTGTTAGCGGATGGAACTCTAAAGTAAGCTGTGATGATGTCTTTGATGACATATCTTATCACCTCCGATTTCGCCTAACATCCCCAGCATAAAAGAAGTTTTTGCGAAGCAAAAATTTCTGCTGAGTGCCATAAGACATGAACCTTTTATGCTGTTTTATAAGCAACTGGTCGTTCTTTGCTATTGGCAAAATTCTCCTATTGTAAAACATTAGCAACCTCCTTACAGCATAGAAATTGAATTATACAGCTAGCATTGATGAAGCTGAAGGCTGTTGTATAAGTTATTAAAATTTTCATAAACCTCATTTACTGTAATAGAATTTAAGCATTTATTATGATTGTATGGGCAAGTTCTCCTTTTGCAACCGCTGCATTCAATTTTATGATGGATAGCTATTGCTCTATCATTAATAGGTCCAGTTCTAATAGGGTCTGTTGGACCATATAATGCTAATATTGGCTTCTGCAAAGCATCAGCAATATGAATAGGTCCAGTATCCCCACCAATGATTAACAGACTGTTTTTTATTAATGCTATCATTTTATTTATTGAAGTAGTAAAAGATAAGAATGCTGCTTCTCCGCACTGATTTATAAATTCTTTAGCTATTATATATTCATGAGGAGCCCAAGTTATCATTGCTTTTATCCTATGTTCTTCATATATCTTTTTTATAAGCTCTACATAATTGTTAGTCTGCCATTGCTTACTTTTCCAACCAGCCCAAGGATGCACTATATAATATTTTTCAATGGCTCTTTTCTTTAATTCTTCTTTAATCTCTTTCTCATCACTTTCTTGAAGAAAAATTTTGGCAGGGTAGGGCTCATTTTCATAAATGTCAATCATTGATAATAACGATAAATTTTTTGAAATTACATGCCCGCCTTCATATGATTGCGTCGGCATCACATTATAAAAATATTTTGCTTGCCTCTCTCTTAAGTCTGTCTCAGTAAATCCAATCCTATATTTTGCTCCACTTAAAAAAGTAAAAAAGGATGATTTTATTAATCCTTGAAAATCAATAGCTACATCATAGCTTTTGGCTTTAATTAGTTTTATGGTTTTAAAAAAGATTCTCCATTTATTCTTTCTAACAGGAGACCGAAACCGTAATAAATAAATCTTGTCTATCAAAGGATTCTCTTTTAAAAAATCAAAAAATCTTTCTTCTACAAGCCAATCTATTTGTGCAAAAGGATATTTTCTTCGCAGTGTTTCCAATGCCGGTAATGTATGAATAATATCACCTAAAGAACTTAATTTTACTATTAAAAATTTACTGAATGGCTTTAAAGAAATCATTATCCACCCATTTACCTATCCACAGAATCGCCTATAATCTTTTTTATTAATTCAGATGAAGAATATATTTTTGGTCCTCCAAGGATAACAGTCTGAACTCTTAATTCATCAGAAATTTCTTTTTCCGGAATATTCTCAATAGTATAATCTTCTCCTTTGCAATGATAATCAGGTTTCAATGCTTTAATTATGCTGGATACATCATCTTCTTCAAATATTACAACATAGTCTACATAAATAATTGATGATAACATTTCAGCCCTCTCTTTATCATTGAAAATAGGTCTATTTGCTCCTTTAATTTTTCTCACAGAATCATCTGAATTAACTGCTACTACAAGAACATCTGCTAATTTCTTAGCTTCCCTTAAATAATTGAAATGCCCCGGATGCAATATATCAAAGCATCCATTTGCTAAAGCAATCTTTTTTTTAGCTTCAGTACATTCTTTTCTTAATAATGGCAGTTCATTCTTTGTAATTATTTTCCCCATTCTTCATTATCCTTTCTAATGCTGAATTCTAATTCGGAAAGAGAAGCTTGAGCTGTCCCTCTCTTCATTACAACTATTCCTCCAGCATAGTTAGCTAATTTAGCGGAAATGTATGCATTCTCATTAGCTGATAATGATAATGCAAATGTTCCTAAAACCGTATCGCCGGCACCAGTTACATCCACAATTTGGTCAGTCCCATATATGTCTATTAATTCCATCTTTTTATCCGGCTCAAATACAGCCATGCCCTTTTTTCCTCTTGTTATTAGTAGTATTTTACAATTTAAAATGCTCATCATTGTTAAGCCAGCTGCTTCTAACTTAGAATTGTCTTCATTCACTTCAAGCCGCAGTGCTGCTTCCACTTCCGGCTGATTGGGTGTTGCTGCATATATCCCTTTAAATTCTAAAATTTGATACCTTGAATCAGCTATACTCACAATTCCATTTTTGTTGCTTTTATCAATTATGATTCTTATAAAATTTTTATCCGCAAATCCATATCCATAATCTGATATAACTAAAACATTTGCTTCTTTCATTAAATAATCTACATCCTTGATTATTTCTTCTTGCAGCTCATAATTAATAAAATTCCTTCTCCCTTTATCTATTCTTAGAATTTGTTGTTTTACAGAATGAGCGGAACCTGCTATTATCCTCGTTTTTTTTATAGTGGATGAAGATGTTCTTTTTATAAAATCCGTAATTATATTATGGCTTCTAAAATAATCAATTATGTAGTCCCCTTCTGCATCTTTACCGATGGAACCTACGAGAATGGGCTCTCCTCCTAATGCCTTAATTTGTAAAGCTGTATTTCCAGCTCCTCCCGGAAAGTATTCATTTCTTTCATAATCTACTATGAAGACTGGTGCTTCTCTTGATATTCTATTGATCTCCCCATAAAGATACTCATCCGCTATTATATCCCCTAATAATATTATTTTATTATTTTGCCATCTTTTTATTGTTTCCAACATCCTCTTAGCTAAATTATTTTCCATAAATTACAAATCCCTTAATAAAAAATATCTCTATATAATATCATAAATGAGTTTATAGAGTCTATAGAGTTGAGAGTTTATAGAGTTCCACGAACTCTGACTGCCTTTTATAAATATTATC
>CAYREJ010000256.1:0-3702 GCA_964423235.1 uncultured Acidobacteriota bacterium
TTAATCTCGTGGTTAAAAATTAAAACCACAGGATTACACAAGATTAACACAAGATAAAGATAATATGAAGAGAAAAATTCTTTGCGCTCTTTGCGTCTTTGCGTGAAAAATTATTTAAATATGGTCGCAAAGATGCAAAGTTCGCAAAGATCATTTTCTTCCCTTAAGTTCATAACTTCCTTTTTTGCACTCTTTGCGTTTTTGCGAGGAACTCTCTAAACTCGGCAACTCGCCAACACGCAATAAAATAATAAAACATTGTAGTTTTAATTTATTAATTTATAGTTGAAAATTAAATTATATTTTGTTAGAATATAATAAAATATTTAAGAAAGAATTTGGAGGATTAAATGAGTAAATTAAATAAAGTTATAATTGTAATCTCATCCGTAATATTATGTTTAGTTTTATTAGGTAATTTTTTACCGAGATTATTCAGTAAGGAAGAGACCTACCCATATTTGAGTATATTAGCAGAAGTATTGCATTTAGTAGATCGTAATTTTGTAGAAAAGGTAGATATAGATAAGATAGCTAATAATGGATATATAGAGATGGTAAATGAAATTGGTGGGGAATCGAGCTTTTTGGATAAAGAAGATTTAGACAAGTATAATCATCCGGAGAATATCGGAGAAGCGGCTATAGGAATAATAATAGGTTTGCGTGATAATTATTTTCCTATAATAGCAGTTCTTCCGGATAGTCCAGCGGAAAAAGCAGGAATCAAAAGTGGCGAATATATTTATTCTATTGATAATAATAATTTTATGAAACTTTCTTTATTCAAAGCGAGGATGCTATTGAAAGGGAAGCCGTTTACGAAAGTTAAAGTAAAGACAATGTTTCAAATTAGCAAGAAGCCTAAGGAATATATAATAGAGAGGGAGAATTATGTTCCAAAAGCTTATGAATCAAAATCATTATCTGAAGGCATTGGATATTTGCATTTATATGATCTGGATGAGAGAAATTTTGAAGGATTAGCGAATGAATTAAAGAAGCAGGACAAAGTTGATAAATTACTAATTTTAGATTTAAGGAGATGTGCATCGGATAATTATCCTTTTTGGATAAAGGCTGCGGATTTATTTTTAGATAAGGGAACAATAATGATTTTAAAGAAGAGGAATAAGCAAATAGCAAAAGAAGAAGCAAAGCCTGGCGATACGATTTTTCACAAGGATATGTATGTAATAATTGATAAATCTACTGCGAGAGGATGTGAGGTTTTGGCTTCTGCTATAATAGATAATAAGAGGGGATTAAGTATAGGGGCTCAGACATTTGGGAGCGCCTCTGAAAAAAAATTTTTTCAATTAAGTGATGAAATAGGGTTGATATTGGATATTGCTTTTTACTATCAGCCTTCAGAGAAAATTATTCAAAAAGAAGGAATAGAACCTCAAGAAAAATATGAAGGTGCTGGTTATGATAAGTATAGAGGTATAATTGATACTGATGAAATCATAGAGTATGTAGTTAATTTAAGCAAATCTAAGATTCTAAATTCAAAATCCAAAGCTTCATAATTCTGATCAATTGTTGACTGGTTTACTTTTTTATCAATTTGCGCATGCTAATTTCTGCTCTTTGTTAGAATTTAATATAGCGTGCAGTAGGATTTTTATTCTCTCTCATTTTCATTCAGATTTAAAAGTATAGTTTTTATGGTATAATCAGAAAATAGGAAGGATAAATGAAGAAGAAAGAGGAAAATTATAGTGGAAGAATCTTATTAGCGGGGATATTTTTTTGGTTTAGTAATATATTATTTTTAACGCAAGTAGCAGAGATAAAAAATGATAATTTTATCTTATTCGAAGGTAAGGATATAAGTAGCAAGCTAATTAATGAAAGTAAGAGGAGTAAGGCACTTGAATTTTTAGAAGAGTCAAGCTCCAAAATATCTTTAATTATTGATGATGTAGGTTCAGAAATGGAGAGCTTGTATGAGCTATCTGAATTGAACTTACCTTTGACTATTTCCATATTACCTTTTAGGAGGTATAGTAAAGAGGCAGCATTTTTTGCGAAGAGTAAGGGTTGGGAAGTGATTCTTCATTTACCGATGGAGCCGATCAATTATCCAGCTAAAGATCCAGGAGCAGGCGCATTATTAGTTAATATGAGCAAGAGGGAAATAGAAGAAAGATTGTTAGAGATTTTTGATAGCGTTCCTTATATTAAAGGATTTAATAATCATATGGGATCAAGATTTACGGAGATAAGGGAGAAGATGGAGATAGTGATGAGGGCAGCGAAGAAGCATAATTTATATTTTATTGATAGCAAGACGACAAATAATTCAATAGGGTATAAAGTAGCAGTTGAGAATGGAATTCCTGCATTAGAAAGAACAGTATTTTTGGATAGCTTAATAGATAAAGAATTTATAAGAAGGAATGTAAAGGAATTGATGGAGGTAGCTAAGGCAAAAGGCTATGCCATAGCAATTTGTCATACACATCCGGAAACTATGGAAGTATTAAAGGAATTGCCAATTACAATTAAGAGGGAGAAAATAGATGTAGTGTTGGTATCTAATTTAATTTATGGTGAGAAAAATATCCACCTTGCTTCAAAGTAATTCTACTTTGTTTTTTATGATATTCTTTAAGATGTAATTTTTATATTAAGAAATTATCAGTGGAATGTTAGAAATTAAATAAAATCGCCATATGTATATATCTATGGGTTTCTTTTAAAGCTTAATGCATATTAACTGGTCAGTTTTCTACAAAATTATTGCTTTGGGACTACCTTATTCTATTTATAGCTTCCATTTTTTAACCACAAAGGACACAAAGTTATCACAAAGCACACAAAGTTTTTTCTATAAAATATATGTTTCTTTGTGATCTTTGTGCCTTCTTTGTGATCTTTGTGGTTTCTAATTTTTTTGCCATTGGATTTGCTTTTAGCATTTGGAATAAACTGACTATTTACAATGCATACATTTGACATTCTCAGTTTTTTATGATTTAATTAAGTTATGAAGGCAAGTAAAAAAGATTACAAAATAAGAACCTTTGAGAACTTTCTTAAGGCTCTGCGAGAGCATCCAGATTGGCTTGAGGAATTGAGAAGGATGATACTTACAGAAGAACTTCTAAAATTACCTCAGAAGTTTGAGAAATTCATTGATGAGGAGTTTAAGCCTTTAAAGGAGAAGAGCGAAAAGATTGAAAGGGATATTGAGGTTTTAAAGGAGGATGTAGCAGTTTTAAAACAGGATGTAGCAGTTCTGAAGGAGGATGTAGCAGTTCTGAAGCAGGATGTGGCAGTTTTAAAGCAGGATGTGGCAGAGCTTAAGGGGGACAATTTTGAGAGGAGGGTAAGGGAGAGGGCTCCCAGTTATTTTGGGAAACTCATCTTCAGGTGCAGGGTTATAGGAATGGAAGAGCTTGCAGAAATTCTTGAAGCATCAGTGGAGAAAGGAATAATTTCTGAGGACGATAAAGAAGATGCTTTGAATGCGGATGTAGTTGTAGCTGGGGAGCTGAAGAAAACAAGAGAAAAGGTCGTTTTAGTTTCTGAGGTTTCTATAAAAGCAGATATTCGGGATGTAGAAAGGGCAAGGAGAAGGGCAGGGATAATAGGAAGAGCCTTTAGTCTTAATTCCATAGCAGTAGTCATAGGGAAGGAAAAAACAAAAGGTGCTGAGGAAGAGGCTTCCAAAAGTGGGGTTATCCTAATATA
>CAYREJ010000257.1:0-3424 GCA_964423235.1 uncultured Acidobacteriota bacterium
TTATGGGTCATGGGTCATGGGTGATAGGTTATGGATTGAAGCGCATCCTTTGATCTTATTATAATTAGCCACAGAATAACACAGAATCTCACAGAAACTTTTTATTTCTAATTTTTAAAATCAGTGATTTTATTATCATCCACAAATTAATACAAGATTGCGCAGATTATGTTTTAGATAATTCTCTGTAATAAGATAATAATAATATAAGAATGGGAATGCTGGTGGAACTCTATAAACTCTCAACTCTATAAACTCTATAAACTCTATAAACTCCATTTGAATTACAGAAGAATTTTAGTTAAAATCAGTTGCCAAAATGAATAAATTTTTAAGGAGGCAAAATGAAAAAAGATAAATTATATTTAGCAGCCGAAAAAGTTATTAATTCTTCTTTAAAATTAAAAGAAGGGGAGAAATTCCTTCTTATAACTGATGAACAGAAGCTTGATATAGCAAGAGCTTTAGCTTTTTATGCAAAGAAAGCAGGAGCGGAAACTACTACTTATTTAATGATTGAATCGCTTCGTCCGATTGTAAAAGAAACTTCTCTTTTTTCAGCTATGATTGAAAAGGCAGATTGCACAGCTTATATGCTGGAGAGCAGAATAGAAGAAAAACCTTTCCGCTCTTTTATGGTTAAAATGGGAGGGCAATATGGAAGGATATTAATGATGCCGGGTATCACAGTTGATATGATGAGAAGATTGATAAATATAGATTTTGAAGAAATGAATATTCTTACAAAGAAAATAATTGATATAATGAAAGATTGTGACAATGTGATAATAGAAAATCCATTAGGAACACATTTAGAATTTAGCGTTAGAGGTCGTCAATGGCATAATGATAATGGAGATATATCTGAAAAAGGGAAACATGGAAATTTACCTGCTGGCGAAGCTTACACTTGTCCAGTTGAAGAAAGCTTTAATGGGAAAATGGTAATTAGTTTAATTGATGATAAGATAGGAAGAGGGGTTATGGAATTTAAAAATGGAAAGCTGGTAAATTGGAAAGGAAAAGGCATTAATGCTATTGTAAAGAATATAGGAGATGACGAGTCAGGATATATAGTTGGAGAATTTGGCATCGGCACTAATAAAAATGCAAAAATCTGCATCAATATGCTTGAAGCAGAAAAAGCTTTTGGAACCGTTCATATTGCTATTGGTGATTCATATGGTTTAGGCATCAATTCTAGCCGACATCATTATGATGCTCTCATTGAAAAAGTATCTATAAAAGCTGGCAATGAAATCCTTTGTAAAGATGGAAAATTCCTAATTTAGTATTTTTATTTTTGATATTTTATTTTGGTAGAACTATGCATCAATTTATCACCGTATTGATGCTATTCCAATTTATTATAAATTCCTTGTTTTTTCAATCGCATTTTTAACCCTAATTGTATCCTCAATCAATTTTAGAACCGCACGGTCTTTAGGTCTATTTGCTTGCTTTTTAGCCAATAAAATATCTTTTAAAGAAGCCACTCTTATATAAAAATTCCCTATTTTTATTATGCTGGAATTTGCCCTAACCCTATCAAAAGTTTGCTTATGTCCAAGACGAAAAACAAAATCAACAACCATTTCATTATTTTCAGTTCTAATCATCTCACTTAATGCTTCATCCGGCTTCAATATGCTTAAATTTAGTATCTTTGCAAATTGAGCAATCTTCTTTCTATTCAGCTCAGTATCTCTTACAAAAAAATCAATGCCTTGAGTCATTATAGGAACTCCTTGAAGGCAGCAAGCAACATTTCCCACAAGTATTGCCTCCAATTTCACACTCTTTAATGCTTGCAAAATCTTTAGCAAAATTATTTCATCAGGGGACATATACGCCTTTTCTTAATTTCCTTAATAAAAACCTCTTGGGCCAATACTTTGGCTTGATAAGATTTCTTATTATAAGATGCAGATCATGCTCCGAAATATCAGGAAATTGCTTCGCTAATTCCTTTTCATATTTAAGCACTTTTCGTAAAATTTTATCTTCGCTTGCTTTGCTATCTAATTTTTTCATATTCCATAATAACTGATTTTTTTTATATCAATTCTCAAAATAGCATTTATCCAAGCTTTTAAAATAATTTATTCTTGCTCCTATTAAAAAAAATGTAGCTATCATATATATGTAAATAAGAAATATTACAATAGTAGCTATTGAACCATATATCTTATTATAAGAAGAAAAATTTTTGATATACCAATCAAAAGAAATACTCAATATAATCCAGCAAGAAGTAGAAAATAAGCTACCTTCTAATGTAGATTTTAAAGGTATTTTTTTAAATGGCAAAAATACATAAGCCAGAATATGAAGCAAGAATAATGAAATGAATATTATAGAAATTCTTATAAATATAAGTAATAAATGATTAGAGACACCAAAATGTTCCCAAAGCTTTTTATAAAAGAGATGAAGCTGAGCTATAAAGAGTAAGGACGGTATAAATATAATCAATATGAGAAGAGATATTAATTTGCTATGGAAAAAACTTCTTCCTTCTTTTATTTCATAAACAGCATTTAATCCTGCTTCAATGGAAGAATATAGATTAGTAGCACTCCATATCAGAGCTAATAAACTTAATATATTCAAATGAGTTTTATATGCATTAAAGATATTTAAAATTTCTTTTCGTAAAAGTTCAATGCCATAAGATGTGATGTATTTGCTCAAAATAATTAAAGCGCTATCTATGTTTTCTTTCTTCAGAAAAATGGAAAGGAAAGTCAGCATCAATATGCAAAAAGGAAATATAGATAAAATAGTAAAATAAGATATAGAAGCTGCATAAGAAGAATAATTAAAATTAAAGAGTTTAATTAAGAGCAGGAATTTTCTTTTCATAAGTAAAGATTTGAATCAAAACATTTCTAAAATTAAATTTGAATTTAATTGAGAGATGTGGTCAATGATAGCATCTGCTTCTTTTAAATCTTCTTCTTTATAAGAATGAGCAACAGCTATGCATTTCATATTTGCATTATGAGCTGCTTTAATTCCATGAATAGAATCTTCTATCACTAAGCATTCTGATGTCTTTAATTCTTGAAGAAAAGCAGTTAATTTTCTGTAAGCTAAATGAAATATAGCAGGATTAGGCTTCCCTTCCGATACTTCTTCAGCAGACACAATAATTTTAAATAAATTTGAAACATCTAATTTCTCCAAAGCAAATTTTATTTCTTCTAATAAAGCTCCGGATGCTATTGCTAATATAAAATGCTTGGATAAATTAAGGATTACATTTTTAATGCTATGAAAAAAGATTAATTCTTCACGAAAGTATTTGAAATAATATTCTGCTTTTTTCCTTATCATAGTTTTGATTAATGAATCAGGTAAATCCATTTTTCTTTCTTTAAGAAAATTATTAAATTCATTTTCTGAAATTAAATATTCAGGA
>CAYREJ010000257.1:3434-3669 GCA_964423235.1 uncultured Acidobacteriota bacterium
TTATAAAAAAAATCTTTATCGCTCATTGCAAGATATTTTCCCCAGTATTCTTCATCAGTAAAAGCTATCCCATATTCTTTAAGGACTTCTTGGAAGGCGCGAAAATGCAAAGGCTCGTCATCAACGATTACACCATCAAAATCAAAAATAATTGCCTTGATCATTATCCATCCTTTAATACTAATTTTATCATGAAAATGATAAATTGGGATAATGGGTCATGGGTTATAGGTCA
>CAYREJ010000258.1:0-3659 GCA_964423235.1 uncultured Acidobacteriota bacterium
CACAAAGATCACAAAGAAAGATATATTTTATAGAAAAAACTTTGTGTGCTTTGTGTTAACTTTGTGTCCTTTGTGGCTAAAAAGTATTTCCTCAATTAAATTGCATTTAAAGTTTTAACGGTAATAATAGTGGAACTCTATAAACTCTCAACTCTATAAACTCTCAACTCTTTTATTCATTTGCTTATTTTATATTTAGAATTTATAATTATCAAAAAAAATGGAAAGGAAGAAAACAAAAGCAATAAAGATAAGGAAGATATTTATTGGAGGAGATAATCCTATAGCAATACAGTCAATGACGAAAGTTCCGACAACTGATATAAAAGCTATATTAGATCAAATAAAAGCTTTAGAAAATGAGGGTTGTCAAATAATAAGATTAGCAATCCCCAATAAAGAAGCGGCTGAAGCTTTAAAAGAAATTAGAAAGAATACAGATATGCCTTTAGTAGCTGATATTCATTTTGATTACAAATTGGCGTTGATGGCAATTGAAGCAGGCATAGATAAATTAAGAATTAATCCGGGGAATATAGGAGAAGCTTGGAAAGTCAAAGAAGTGGTAAAAGCAGCTAAAGACAAAGGTATTCCGATAAGAATAGGGGTTAATGCAGGTTCTTTAGAGAAAGATATTTTGGAGAAATATGGATATCCTACTGCTGAAGCTATGGTTGAGAGTGCCATCAAGCATATCAGCATTTTAGAAGATAATTATTTTGACGACATAGTAATTTCATTGAAAGCAGCAGATATTGATAGAACTGTGAAAGCTTATAGGATTATATCAGAAAAATATAATTATCCTTTACATTTAGGTATCACAGAAGCAGGCACGCTATTCTCTGGCACTATTAAATCTGTTATTGGGATAGGAATACTGTTGTATGAAGGGATTGGAGATACAATAAGAATATCTTTAGCAGCTGACCCAATTGAAGAAGTTAAAGCAGCTAAAGAATTATTAAAAGCGCTTCATTTAAGAACAGTTGAGCCTACTGTAATAGTTTGCCCTTCTTGTGGAAGATGCGAAATTGATCTACAATCAATAGCTAAAACAATTGAAAATAAAGTAAAGGACTTAAAGAAACCCATCCAAATTGCTATTATGGGATGCGTAGTAAATGGACCGGGAGAAGCAAAAGAAGCAGATATTGGTATTACTGGTGGCAAAAATGTCGGCATCATCTTCAAAAAAGGAAAATTATATAAAAAGGTTGAGGAAAAATACTTAGTGGATGCTTTATTAAAAGAAATAGAAGAACTATGAAAGTCGAATTAAGTAAAATTGCATTTTTAGGCATTTTAGCTTCCACATTAGAAACTTATAAAAAAGAAAGTATAGGCTTGCTTTTTGGCTCCAAAAGCAAAAAAATTATCAGAGTAAAATTAGCATTCCCACCACAAACTGCAAAAAGATTTTTTGCAAGGGCAGAAATAGATACTAAAGCAGAAAAAAGATTAATCAGTATATTCCAAAACTTTGCTCATATGAAATTATTAGGTTTCTTCCATTCACATCCTGAATGGGGCGATATAATGGGCGAAATTAAATTATCCGAGGAAGATATTAATAGTCTTCAAGATGGGGAAATTGGTATCGTTATCACTATTAATAAGACAAAAAGAAACCATGAATGGCATTATAATATTGATAAAACACTTTCCGGCACCGTTGACCATTATTTCTTTAAAATCGCTTGCTACCTTAAAACGCTTAATGAAAATTCTTCAAGCAAAGTGATACCTCTCAAGTTAATCATTAAAGGTTTCAAGAAATATTTTCCATAATTTCCAATGCCTTCCTGTTTTTAAATAAATAAATATCTGAAAATTCTTTGCTTTGATATGCTCTTATTTTTCTATCTTTTATCAATTGAAGAATTGCAAGAAATATAATTACTAATTCTTTAATTTTTGCTTCCTTTGTTATTTCTGATAATTTAAGAAACTTGTTCCTTCTCAATAATTTTATTATTTCTTTAATTTTATCTTCTATACTCAATGTTTCTTTGCTTATATAAGCAATATTTTCTTTATTCTTTTCAATTATTTCATAAAAGCATAGTGCAAGAGCATCCAAAGAAAGTTCATCAAGGAAAATAACCCTCTGTTTATCTTCTTGATTTTCCTTAAAAAAAACAAGCCTCTGCTTATTATATATTTTCTTTAAATTCTCAGTAATTTCTTTAAGTTCCTTGTATTCTACCAATTGTTGAACAAGCTCCATTCTCGGATCTTCTATTTCATTCATTGCTTCCTGCAGTTCATTCTTTGGTAACAACATACAAGATTTTATGTAAATTAAATATGCAGCCATTACTATAAATTCTGAAGCTACTTCTATTGATAAAGCTTTCATTATTTCAATGTATTCAAGGAATTGTTCAGTAATTTTAGCTATTGGAATGTCATATATGTCTATCTCATTCTTCTTTATTAAATACAATAATAAATCTAAAGGACCTTCAAATTCCGGTAATTTGATTTTGAATCCCTTTTCTTGTTCCATTTATAATTTTTTCCCTACATATAAAGTAGCTACACCAAAAGTAAAAATTTTATAATAACTTTCCCCAAAACTATTTTTTTTCATTTTTTCAATTAATTCTTCATACTTTGGAAATTCTTGAATTGAACTCTGCAAATATTTATAAGCTTCATAATTTCTGCTTACTATTCCACCTATAACCGGTATAAAATATTTTAAGTAAATTCTATATGCAAAAGAAATTAATTTATTTTTCGGCATAGTAAATTCTAAAATAGCTATTCTGCCTTGTTTTTTAAGAACGCGATGGAATTCAATAAGAGCTTTATCAATATCCAATAAATTCCTTAAACCAAAAGCAATAGTTATAACATCAATACTTTCATCTTGAATAGGTAATTTCAAAGCATTCCCTTCAATTAGCAAAAAAGAATGATTCCCCTTTTGCAATTTTTTTTCTGCTATTTTAAGTAAAGGATAACAAAAGTCACATAATATCTTTTTTACAGAGTGATTGAAAACTAAAGCCATATCACCACTTCCTGCACAAATATCTAATAAAATACCTTCATTAAAATTTAATTCTTCAGCAACTTTTCTTCTCCAAAATTTATCTACTCCAAAACTCAATAGATGATTAAGCAAATCATATCGCTTAGCAATACGAGAAAACATTATTTTTACATCATTTTCTTTAATGCTCATTTATTTAATATGATTTGTGCTTTCTATTTTGACATAACTATCTTTTGTATTTATTAAATCAAAAAAGTATCAAATATCGAAAATACAGCAGTAGCAACATTTGCAAAGAATATTAACAAAGTTTTCAACAAATATGTTGAAAATTCGTAGATAGCGTGTCTGAAGATCAGAAGTATCCGGGTATTGTTTCTCCGCAAGAACATCTATTCCCTTCTAAGTTCATAAAAGATACAGTATGCCAATTTCTTTTAATTAATAACTTATTGCATTTTGGACAATAAGTATTGGAATATTCACTAAAAACATTGCCAATATACACATATTTGATCCCATTTTCTATAGCGATACTGCGAGCAATTTCTAAGGTCCTTATAGGTGTAGCAGGTCTATCTAATAATTTATAGTCGGGATGAAAAGCTGAAAAATGAAGAGGAACTTCTGAGCCCAATTCATTCACTATCCA
>CAYREJ010000259.1:0-3641 GCA_964423235.1 uncultured Acidobacteriota bacterium
ATGTGATCTTTGTGGTTTATAATTTTTTTGCCATTAGATTTGCTTTTAGCATTTGGAATAAACTGGCTATTTACACCTATTATTATTTGCTATTTTTAAAATCTTTGATATAATTTAAAAAGAATTTATAAATTAATAGGGGGAATTATGAGCCCATCACCTTATGAACCTATTAAAAAAAAGGATTTAGGCATATCGGCAGCTATCGATGATAAATCAGCTACAAAAAAAATTGATGATGCTATTCATTTAGCTCTGCAGAAGGAAGCTACTGAAATTCATTTTGAACCGCATCCGGAAGAAATGTTAATTAGAATGAGAGTCAATGGATTAATGGAGCAAGTAGATAAAGTTCCAATTAATATTGCTCACTTATTGATTAATAGAATTAAAGTTTTATCTTCAATGGATATTACAAAAACGAAGATTCCACAAGATGGCTATTTTAAATATAATATGGAAAAGCCTATTGAAATTTATAGCCACATTTTCCCATCACTTTATGGAGAAAGAGCTACACTGAAATTGCAATACAAAAGGGAGATATCATTAAATTTGGATACATTAGGTTTTCAACCTACGATGTTAGAGAACTTGAAGAAATCATTATCCAAGCCGAATGGTTTGATTTTGATAGTGGGACCGCCCGGTAATGGAAAGACTACTACATCATATGCAATATTGAATCATTTAAATGCGCCAACTAAAAATGTTATTACTTATGAGAGCGTAATAAAATATGAGATACCGGGAGTTTTGCAAGGTAAGCCGGATGAAAAATCTGAGGTAAGCTATGCACAGGGGGTAAAATCCATAATGGATCAAGAACCGGATTTAGTATTGATAGGAGAAATACAATCTTTGGATACTGCTAAGATTGTGGTTCAAGGAGCTTTTTACAAGAGAATTGTAATAGCGAGGGTTCCGGCTAATAATTGTGTTAATGCTATTAATTATTTGATAGATATGGGAGTTCAACCCTTTTTAATAACATCTGCATTGAATGCTATAATAGCGCAGCGATTAGTTCGCAAATTATGCGATAAATGTAAAGAACCTTTTTCCCCTTCCCAAGCTTTGCTGCAAGAAATTGGTTATAAATTAAGACCTGATATTAAATTTTATAAAGCAGTCGGCTGCAGTGAATGTAATCAAAGTGGATATTCAGGATTAACAGGTATCTTTGAATTACTAATGCCTTCTGAAGGATTAAATGAATTAATAATGTCCCGTGAACCCACAAAGAAAATTTATGAGATGTTATTAAGTGGAGGTTTTATACCTTTAAAGAAGGATGGAATTATAAAAGCGGCTTCTGGAATAACTACTGTTGAAGAAGTATTGAATGTTTTATAATAAAGCTAAATCTTGTTGTCAGTAGGATGATAAAGAATTTACATAGATGGAATATAACATATAAAGAAGCAATAGCTCTCCAAGAGAAATTAAGAGGGAAGATAAAATTTACTGAAAACAATATAGAAGCTAAAATAGTTATAGGAGCAGATGTAGCTTATGATAAAAAAAATAATTTGTGTGTTGCTGCTTGTGTAGTGTATGATGTTAGGGAGAATAAAATTCTTCAGAAGATAATCAAAAAAGGCAAAGTGAATTTTCCTTATATTCCGGGATTACTTTCATTTAGGGAAGGACCGATTTTATTGAAGGCTTTTAGAGGGATAAAATTTCCTTATGATGTAGCGATATTGGATGGGCAAGGATATGCACATCCGAGGAGGTTTGGATTAGCTAGTCATATTTCATTGTGGATTGAAAAGCCAACGGTTGGGTGTGCTAAAAGTAGATTAATTGGTGAATATCAAATGCCTTCGAATGAAGTAGGAGATTGGAGCGAATTAAAAGATAAAGATGAAATGATAGGAGCAGTTGTAAGAACCAGGAAAAATGTAAAACCAATTTTTGTATCGGTTGGTAATCAAATAAATATAGAGAATGCTATTGAAATTATATTAAAATGTTGTCGGGGATACCGTTTGCCGGAGCCTATAAGAATTGCTCATAATTATGTTAATATTTTTATAAGAGGATTTAAAAGGATATGAGGACGAAAGCAAAAACATATTTTATATTAATATTAATTTTATTGATGGGAGTTTGTATGGATGATAATAAGGATAATAATTCAGGGAAAGAGAAGGATGAAGAATTTTATCGGAAAGAGAGAGAAAAAATGGTTGAGGAACAAATACACAATAGGGGAGTTAAGGATGAGAGGGTATTAGCGGCAATGAGAAAAGTACCTCGGCACTTATTTGTTCCGGTATCAGAAAGGGAGCATGCTTATATTGATTCGCCGCTTCCGATTGGTGAAGGACAAACTATATCGCAGCCGTATATTGTAGGTCTTATGACTGAATTATTAGAATTAAAACCTAATGATAAAGTTTTAGAAATAGGAACTGGTTCCGGTTATCAAGCTGCCATTTTAGCTGAATTATCTAAAGAAGTTTATTCTATTGAAATAATTGAAAGTCTTGCATTAAGAGCTAAAGATACTTTAAATAAATTGGGATATAAGAATATAGAAATAAAGGTAGGAGATGGTTATAAAGGATGGAAAGAAAAGGCTCCTTTTGATGCCATTATAGTTACAGCTGCACCGCCCGATATTCCACCTCCCTTATTAGAACAATTAAAAGAAGGTGGAAGAATGGTTATCCCTCTCGGAGAATATTTTCAAGAACTATATGTTATTACTAAAAAGAATGGCGAAATATTTAAAAAATCAATAATACCTGTGAGATTCGTTCCTATGACTGGAGAAGCTCAAAAAGATTGAATTCATTATGTCAATTTTTATTTTAGAAAAAGATTTAAAGAAACATAAAAGAGAAATTAAAAAAATATTAGAAAATGATGGATTGATTATATATCCTACAGATACTATTTATGGATTAGGCTGCAATTCTTTTAGCAAAAATGCTTGTGAAAAATTATGTAAAGTAAAAAAAATTAATTTTAATACACCTTTGATTATTTTGATTTGGTCAAAGAGAAAAGGTTTAAGCTTAATATCTCATCCACGAAAATTATTTTCAGATGTTGCAAAAGCATTTTGGCCTGCTCCATTAACTATTATAGCAAAAGCTAACAGTCATGTTCCTTCATGGTTAGTAGATAAAGATTCAAGATTATCAATAAGATTGCCTGCAAGCAAGACAGCTCAATTTATTTCAAAATGTCTTAATAAACCTATTATTTCTACTAGTGCTAATACTCATGGAAATAAGCCTTGTAGTTCTATTCAAGAAGCTTATGAAATATTTAAAGAAGAAATTGATATTTATATTGATGGCGGTAAACTTTCAGGACCCCCTTCTACTTTAATTGATATTTCTACTTCCCCAGCTAAAATTGTTAGAGAAGGAGCTTTCCCAGTAAAATTAATTAAAGAAAAATTTAATTCATTAATATGAAGATTAAATTTGCAGAAAAAATAAATGCAATTCATGTAATTAAATATATATATATATTAAAGTGGGATTTTGCTTTTATTATTATCTTTATTATGATTCTTTTATCTTTGCATTTATATTTAAAGCAGGAAGAGATTAAAGTTTCTAATGCAACATCAGATAAATTCGACTTATCTAATTCTCCTTATTTTAGCTTTGAAAAAA
>CAYREJ010000260.1:0-3625 GCA_964423235.1 uncultured Acidobacteriota bacterium
AATATTTAATGCAACTGTAGCTAATTGGTAGTAAGTGTATGACATCTGCATTTTTAAATGAATTGATTCAGCGGCCTGAAAACTTAAATCGGGAAACTTTATACGAACTCCGTACATTGGTTGCCCGCTATCCGTATTTTCATTCTTTACGCTTGCTATATCTAAAAAATCTTTATTTGCTTCATGATATATAATTACTCTAAAGGTTTTCTTAACAGAATTAAGGATAATTTCTTCATCAAGTGGCAAGATACTTCTTAAATCAATTATTTCAACATCAATATTTTCTTTTTCCAATTCTTGGGCAGCTTCTAAAGCGTTATGAACTCCCCATCCATAAGTAATCACCGTTATATCCTTACCTTCCTTTACAATCTTTCCTTTTCCGATAGGCACCAATATTTCTTCATCCGGCAATTCTTCTTTTATTCTTCTATATAAATATTTATGCTCCAAATAAATAACGGGATTATCATCTCTTATGGCTGATTTAATAAGACCTATTGCATCATAAGGTGTAGCTGGAGCAACAATTTTAAGTCCAGCAGTGTGAAAATAATAAGCTTCCGGATTTTGTGAATGAAAAGGACCTCCATGGACTCCGCCACCGCAAGGTGCTCTTATAACCATTGGTATCTTTTCATTAAATAAATAATGAGCTTTCGCTGCATAATTAGTAATAATATCAAAAGCTGCTTGCATAAAATCAGCAAATTGCATTTCCGCAATCGGTCGGAATCCCATAATGGCGCATCCGATCGCAACACCGATAATCGCTGCTTCACATATAGGAGTATCTATCACCCTCATTTCTCCAAATTTCTCATATAGCCCCTGTGTAACTTTGAAAGCTCCTCCATAAACTCCTACATCTTCTCCTAATATAAATACCCTTTCATCCCTTTCCATTTCTTGTTGCATCCCTAATCTTATTGCCTCTAAATAACTTACTTCTTTCATATTATCATCCATAAATATCATTTAATTCATTCTCAGGCGTAGGAAAAGGTTGAGCTTCAGCAATTGCTAACTCTTCTTCTATATATCTCTCTATTTTGTTATCCAAAGAATTTATTTCCTCAACATTCAATATGCCTGAGTTAATTAAATAATTTTTATATAAACTAATAGGGTCTTGCTTCTTCCATTCTTCAATTAATTCTTTCGGAACATAACGGGCATCATCATGCTCTGCGTGCCCCAACATCCTCATTGTTAAGCATTCAATTAATACCGGACCACCCTCTGATAAAACTTTTTCACGCATCATCTTCACTGTTTTATATACTTTTAACACATCATTACCATCAATTGTTAGCCCTTCTATCCCATATCCCACTGCTCTCTTGGATAGTCTATCAACTTTAGTTTGCTTACTCACAGGTGTAGAATACGCAAATTGATTATTTTCCATGATTAAAATAAATGGAACATTTAGTACCGCAGCAAAATTTATCCCTTCATGAAAATAGCCAGTGCTGCTTCCACCATCTCCTATAAAAGTCAAAGCTATCCTTTTTTCTTTTCTCATTTTAAAATTTAAAGCTACACCAACCATTATAGGTATCATTGGTCCCAACATTGATATTGGAGCTATTACTCCCCTTTTTAAATCTCCAAGATGCGTAGCGCTATCTCTGCCTTTGGTTGGACTATTAGCTCTCCCCATATATTGAGAAAATATCTCATTAGGCTTAAATCCCTTTACAAGCACAGCTCCCAAATTCCTGATTAAAGGAGCTATAAAATCTTCAGGCTCTAATGCATATGCAGCTCCCACGGAAATAGCTTCTTGACCAAGACTTCTGTATAATCCCCCTAAAATCTTCCCTTGTCTATACAAAAATGTTAGCTTATCTTCAACTGCCCTGTTAAGTTTCATAAAATAATACAATTTTATATATTGATCTTTCGTTAATTCAACCATAATTCAATCCTTTTTAAATAAGAATTTTATATATCTTAGTTAGAAATGTCAATTAAATTTATTATTATTATTTTATTACGAGTTGGCGAGCTTAAATTTTAACCACAAGATTAACACAGATTATCACAAGATTTTTTTTCATGCTAATTCTATCTACTTTTAATCTTGTGTTAATCTTGTGTAATCCTGTGGTTTCATTTTTTCTTTATAAAGCTTTCTATATCTTTCAGGTCAAATAGTAGCAAGTTTGGTTCTTTGATTTTTCGTTTAAAGGATTTTGCAATTATTGCATAATACTCTTTTCTGTTTTTTTTACACCAGTCAACATATCTTGATTTCTCTTTTAACTCTTGAATGATTCTCTCTGCATTTACATTATCCTGCCACTTGCATTCAGCAAATAGAATCTCTTTTGAATCCTCATTAAATGCAACGATATCAATCTCTCTGTCTTTATACCACCATCGTCCAATCTTCGATATGTCTATTGGTTGTATATCTATTATAAATTCCTTACATATTTTTTCAAAACAAACACCAAGATATGTATTGAAATCTCTTTTTATTGACTCAAAAACCTTTTGCTCAAACCCCTGTTCAATCATTGATTTATTCCTGAAAACAAATCTAAACCAGAATCTATAAAAATTGTCTCTTAGATTATATCTTGTTGTCCTGACTCTTATCTTTTTCTCTGTTACGGGGACTTCTTTTTCTATAAGACCGACCCTTTCAAGGATCATCAAATATTTAGGCAATTTGTTACTCTCTATGCCACAAACTGTTGCTATCTCTGCAAACTTCATATAGCCCTGTGTAATAGAAACTAAAATTGCCACATAAGGCGCAGGGTCTCTGAATTCTTCAAAGAGAAGGTTAATTGGTTCATTATAGAGGAATGATGTCTTATTCAGTATTTTTTTCTTTATATTTTCCATTACACTTAATTCTGTATCAAATTCTTCAAGATACCTTGGAATACCCCCTACAAGTGAATAGATCTGTATTATTTCTGATAAGTTGTATTTTGGGAAAAAATCTTTTATGTGTTTAAATTTTAGAGGTAATATTTCCATTTCCATAGTTTTTCTACCATAAAGAGCCGAACCATAACCTTTAGAAATCTTATATATAGTAGAAATTATTGAACCGCATAAAATTATTTTTTTATCAGTCGCCTTTATCTTTTCCCACCATCGTTGGAGTATTGATGGCCATGCTTTGTTTATATGGTATAAATACTGAAATTCGTCTATTATTATAATTTTGTATTTACTTTTATATATGAATTCAAAAAAATCCTCCCAAGTATTGAATTTAACAAATTCATTTCCAACCTGCTGGGAGAGAATATCCAGAATATTTTTTGATAGGTCTGCAAGAAGGTATAATGCATTTGTTTTTCGGACAAATTCAATTAATAATCGGCTCTTCCCTACCCTCCTTCTGCCATAGATGAGAACAAGTTCTGCTCTTGGAGATCCCGATACATCCATCAGGCTATCCAATTCGTTTTTCCTATTAATAAACATTATCATAATTATCATTATTATAAGTATGTTAAATTAAAAGTCAAGGATTATTTGCTTAATTAGTAAGTTTTTTACAGATCCTAAAAGCCAATTCAATGGCAAAAAAATTATAAACCACAAAGATCACATCTATGAGAACAATTGTCAAATGCTAAAGATAAATTCA
>CAYREJ010000261.1:0-3577 GCA_964423235.1 uncultured Acidobacteriota bacterium
GAGAAGGCAAAGATACTGAGATTGATTGGGAATTAGGAATTGGGAGTTGGGAATTAGGAATTGGGAATTAGGAATTGGGGATTAGGAATTAGGAATTGGGAATTAAGTTAATAGAGTTTGTAGAGTTAAGAGTTCCTAAATTTATTACCGATAAGCATTTTAAATTAAGGTCAATTATGGTGGAACTCTATAAACTCTATAAACTCTACAAACTCTATAAACTCTATAAAAATTTTCTTTTTTATCAACCTATTGTAAAATAATAAGATGAAATTTAAGAAAAAATTAATATCAATCTTTATCTTTAGCTTTATTTTAATTCTATCTTACTATGCCAAAGTCTACCTGCAAGAAAAATTAATCAGTAAAAGACATCCTTCAATAAAGAAGTCTGATATTGATACATGCCTAAAATGCCATTCCAATATTTTAGAAAAAAAAATAAAGCATGGGGTATTTAAAATTTCCGGTTGTGATGCTTGCCACATTATAATAAAAGATAAAGAAGGAACTAAAATCTCTTTAACCAAAGCAGATAAGAAGGAATTATGTTATTCTTGCCATAAGAAAATTATGGTTCCTATCGGAGCTGAATCAATACATTTACCTATTAGCGATTGCACATCCTGTCATAGCCCTCATTCGGCAAGCAATGAAAAACTTTTATTGAAAGATACGCCTGAACTCTGCTATGATTGCCACAATGATGCAAAGAAAAATGTAAATGCGAAATTTAAGCATAGTGCCATTGAAATGGGATGCTTGAGCTGTCATAGTCCGCATTTCTCCAACAACTATAAATTACTGACAGATTCCTTAAATAAAATTTGCTCTACTTGTCATGATTATGAAGAAGAGGCACTTTTAAATAAGCATCCAGCTGTTAATCTTAAAATAGCAAGGTGCACTGCTTGTCATAATGCGCATGGCTCAAGCATCCAAAAACTACTGAAAGCTAATTTTATTCATTCACCAGTCCAAGAAAGTGCTTGCGATAATTGCCATGTTAAAAATGAAAAAGAAATAAAAATTGCTAAAAATGATTCATCACTTTGCTTAACTTGCCATTCAGAATTTGAAGAAGGACTCAAGAATAAATCAGTTCATCCCCCTCTTAAATCCCAATGCATCTCTTGCCATAATCCACATTTATCAGTTTTTAAAAAACTGTTAATAAAGAAGGCAGAGCAGCTATGTTCTGATTGTCATAAAGAAGACACGAAACTAACTGAATCGCATTTTTATCAGCTCATTGGACAAAAATGCTTACAATGTCATACTCCGCATTTTAGCAATAAGCCTAAATTGATTTCCGATATTAATATTCATAAGCCTTTTGAAGAAGGTTCTTGCAAAACTTGCCATCTTAAACCCAAAGAAGGCAAAACAAGATTATTCTATCCTGGTAATATTTTATGCTATTCTTGCCACACCGAATATGAAAAAGAATTCACTTATAAGCATCCTCCAGTTTCTGAAAACTGTTCCAATTGCCATCTTCCTCATCTTGGCAAGTTTAAAAAATTACTAAAACAAGAATCTCCCGACTTATGCTTTACTTGCCACACCGAAAAAAAATTATCCTCTTCTCATGAAAACATTAGTTTAAGCAAGTCAAATTGCTCTTCTTGTCATGAAATACACGGAAGCTTTAATAAATTCTTATTAAAAAAAGCATCTATTCATAAACCTTTTGAAGAAAAAAATTGTTCTCTCTGCCATAAAGAAACTAAAGAAGGGATACAACTCACTGATGTTATTAATAAGGTGTGTTCCCAATGCCATAATGAAATTATAGAAGAGACAAAGCTTAAATTCCAACATAAAGCAACTCAACAAGGATGCACTAAGTGCCATAATCCTCATCTCTCTTCTTATGAGAAATTGCTTCCTTCTTCAGTTGCTGAATTATGTCAAAATTGTCATCCTATAAATAAACCCCTTCTTGAAAAACATTATAACCAAAACATAAATAAAACTAATTGCGCTAATTGTCATAATCCTCACGGCAGCTCAAATGCTTTTCTAATCAAAGAAACTAATCAGCATAATCCTTTTCAGGAAAGACAATGCGATGCTTGTCATGAAATTCCCAAGGAAAATGAAGCTTTCAGATTAATTTCGGATGTAAACTCCTTATGCTTAACTTGCCATAGTGATTTTGAAGAAATTAATAAATCAAAATATGCTCACAGTGCTATCTCTATAAATAATTGCAATGGATGCCATAATGCCCATTTCGGAAAAGAAAAATATATGCTGCCTGCTTCGGGAAAAGAATTATGTTTCACTTGCCATAAAAATATTCAAATTCTTCTCAATAAGAAAATAATTCATAAAGCCACTGAAGATTGCAAAAATTGTCATCAAGTTCATTCCAGTAAGCTTGGCAACTTGCTATCTTTGGAAATCCCGGAGCTTTGCTTTAGATGTCATAAAAGCAGCACTTCTTTATCAAATTCTCACAATAATCAACCTATTGAAAAAGCTAATTGTTTAAATTGTCATAATCCGCATGCTTCAAATATAGCAAAATTAATTAAAGATTATCAGCATCCTCCTTTTGAAGGAAAGGAATGTGAAATTTGCCATGCTGAACCAAGAAATAATAAGGTAGTTCTCAATGATAGCAAAAATAATTTATGTTATAACTGCCATAGCGAAATACAAGATTCAATTGATAAGGCTATATATAAACACAAGCCAGCTACCGAGAATTGTACTGAATGCCATTCTTCTCACTCAGCAGATTATCCTAAATTATTAGTCAAAAAACCTTTTTCATTATGCTTTCAATGTCATACTACTGAAAAAGCTTCATATCAAGAAGCTAAATTCAAGCACAAAGTTATAGAAGAAATTGGTTGCCAAGCTTGCCATAATCCTCATTTCTCAAATCAAAAAAACTTACTCTCCTCTTCTGTAAATGAAATGTGTTTAAATTGTCACTATGAAAAATATGAAGATGTAAAAGGAAGAATTAATATCAGTTTAGATGTTTTCAATAAGATTCCGAAAATATCGCTTTCTTATGATAAGACAAGGAATCATCCTGTAGTTAATCATCCTGTTTCATCAGAATTTACTATAAGGAACAAGAAGATATCATTATCGTGTATAAGTTGTCACAATCCACATCAGAGCGATACAGATAAACTATTGATTGCTGGAGCTAATAACCGAACTGAATTATGCGCATTATGTCATTGATTTATTAAGCTATTAGCGAGTTGGTAAGCTGTAACTGGCCAGTTTTCTACAGAATTGTTGCTTTAGACTACCTTATTCTATTTATAGCTTATATTTTTTAACCACAAAGGACACTGATTTGAGTTTATAGAGTTTATAGAGTTGAAAGTTTATAGAGTTCCACCAACCCAGACTATATCTCAAGAATATAATTTTTAAAAGGAATAATTAATTAGAGTAAATCACTGAATAAAGTATATAATAAGGTATAAAGGTAATAAATTGTGGAACTCTACAAACTCTCCACTCTTTAAACTCTCTTTTCGTATCTTGTCAATTTTCTCCAAAATTATTATTTTGAGATTATTTTGTGATTTTTATTGTTTGC
>CAYREJ010000262.1:0-3568 GCA_964423235.1 uncultured Acidobacteriota bacterium
TATTTTTAATATATAAAAATGCATAATGATTATAAGTCAGTAAATAGGAGGAAATTATGAAAAAAGAGATTATGGTAGGTAGAAAGGGACCCGATTTTGAGTTGCTATCACAAGAAGGAAAGATTATTCGTTTATCAGATTATGAAGAAAAAGCCAGAGTTATCTTATTATCTTTTAGATACGCATTTAGTTCTCCTTGTGATAAAGAGATAGTAGCATTTAATTCATATGTAGAGGAGTTTGCAAAGCTTGATACACAGCTTATAGGTATAAGCAATGACAGCTATTTTACTCTAAAAGCATGGAGCGATTCATTGGGGGGAATAAAGTATCCTTTAGTATCTGATTTCTATCCTCATGGGTTCACATCAAAAAAGTATGGATTATTTATTGAAGAAAAAGGAATTTGGAAAAGAGCAGCGTTGATAATTGATAGAAAAAGAACTTTAAAATGGAAAAAAGTTTATGAAGGGGATGAATATCCGGAACCGGAAGAAATATTGAAAATTCTTGAAGGTTTAAAAATTTTTTAATTCTCAAGGAGTTTGAAGATGAAAGCTTTATTCATGAGAATGCGTAATAAGGTTATTGTAATTGTACTTTTTTTAATAATTAATTTAATAATTACATCATATTTGTGTGGAGAAAATGAAAAGGAACTGGAGTCTCGTTTTAAGAATTTTTTAAGTGATGTAAGATATTTAATTTCAAATGAGGAGAAAGGATATTTTTTATCGCTTCCGGATGAACAAAAAGATGTTTTCATTAAGCAATTTTGGGAGAAGTTGGATCCTATACCGATTACTCCTGAAAATGAATTCAAGGAAGAATATTATAAGAGACTTGAATTTGTAGATAAATGGTATGGAAGAAATACAGATCGGGGAAGGATTTACTTATTATTAGGGAAGCCGGATTCAACTGAATCTTATAATTCGGCGCCAGGTCTTTATCCTTTAGAATTATGGCATTATGATAATTTGAATATAGAAGGGCTCCCGCATTCCTTAAGATTAATTTTTTATAAACCTTATGGAGTAGGGGAGTATCGTCTTTATAGCCCTTTAATTGATGGTATTAGAAGTTTGTTAATTAATAAAAGCTTAGACGAGCGAGCTTTATCTACAAAATTTACTTTATGGGAATCCTTAAGCTTTGATCTTCGGACAGCTATTGAATCTTCTTCTGTGGGACTTAATAAAAATACATCAGAGATGTATCTTTCAAGATTAAATCTTCCTCTTAATACCATTAAAAAGACTTTCGGTCCTAAAGAAAGAGCTTTTGTGGAAACTCAAATTGTTTATGGTTCGTTTCCTGCTGAATTCGTTTCTTTTACTAATTTTGTAGATAATAATTATATTACTCATATCAGCATTGAAATACCAAGTTCATTTATCACTTATGAAAAAGTAAAAGAAAATTATTATGCCAGAATTGATTTATCTATTCAAATAACAGATAAAAAGAATCAACAAATTGATCAGATTAATGATCAAATTAATCTCTCTTTCCCAGAAACTCAATGGGAGGATATTAAAAACTTGCCTTTATTTTATTCATTCGCTTATTTATTGCTACCGGGACAATATCATCTCTTAGCTTTAATAAGGAATTTTGCTAAAAACGAAGTAGGTAAAATTGAAAAGGATATTATCGTTAATGAAATTTCAAATACTGATACTGAAATTGATGCTTCTGCTTTGATTTTAGGTTATAAAGCTAATTTTGTTGAAAATAGAATTAATAAACTTTCAGCTTTTTCTTTTAGAAATTTTAAATTTTACCCTGTTTCAAAGAATTTGTATTCTTCTTTACAAAAAATGCATTTATATATGGAGCTATATATTAATAAAGAATTGCCTTTTGACCAATTAGAAATCAATTATATAATTAAAAATAAAGAAATAGAAGAAATAAGATTGTATGAAATAAAAAATATAAAAAATGAATTAATAGAAAATAGAGTTATTCCAATTTATAAAATTATTTCCCTTGATAAATTGAAAAAAGGCGCTTATTCAATTGAAGTCATCATTTCGGCAGGAAATCAAGAACTTATCAAAAGGAAATCAGAATTCTTTATAACCGATTCTTTGCAAAATTTTAAAAAAATTATGGCTGAGAGCACATTAGAAATAAATGCTTTTTATATGCATTATAATTTGGCAAAACAATATTATTTAAAAGGAGATTTGCAAAAAGCTAAATATCATACTTTAATAGCAATGGATATAGATAAAGATTCTTTAGAAGCAAAATTATTATATTCAGAAATTCTTATTAGCAATAAAGATAATAATGAAGCTATAAATGTTCTTGAGCCTTTAACTAAAATCTATAAAAATAATAAATATTTGTTGGTAAATTTAGGAAGAGCTAATTTTCAAGAAAATAATTTTTCCGAAGCTTTAAAATATTTTACGGAGGCTGATAAAGCTGGAGAGGGTGAAAATTATCAACTTATGAAATACATAGGGGAAGCTTATTTGAAATTGGGAAATAAGAAAGAAGCACTTAGATATTTTAAAAAATCACTTGAGCTGAATTCTAACCAAGAGGAATTAAGTAAATTAATTAGTGAATGGGCTGAATGAGTGAATGGTTAGTTGTGATGGTTAATTAAGAGCATAAAGAAGGATTACAAGCATTAGAATCAGAATTCCTTTGAGGACCTTCCGGGTATGTCCAGAATAATCCATTTCGCAGACGAATATCACATTGAAAGCATTTGAATTGCTTAATAATGTTTCCATCAGGTATATGACCTTTTCCGAAAGAAGAAATTGTATATCCTTGAGAAGTTGCAGGAGATGTTCCCCCAGGTATGTAATAAAAGTAATAATCCCAGCCATCAGCAAATGGTGGAGGAGAAAGATCTTTTGAATTTGAAATCACTATGTAAAGATAAAAAGAAGGGGTAACATCACCCGCAGAACCATAAGGGAAGAAATTTCTATCTGCAAAATAAGAAGATAATGCTACGCCCCAAGTCCGAAGATCTGCCATTGTTCTCTTTTGACGAGCTTTATCCCAAGCATTCATAAAATTAGGAAGCGCAATTGCTGCTATTATACCTATTATCCCCACTACTATTAATAATTCTATAACAGTGAAGCCAATATTAAAATTTTTATTCACTTTCATCATTTGGAAAAATATAGAAAAATTATTCGCTCATTAGCAATAATAATGCCTTGGTAAATTAAACAATAATAATAAACTTTAAAAAGAGGCACTTAGAGATTTACATTTTTTGTCTTTTAGCGACAATTATGGGAGCGAATGAGCAGCTTTTGCCTATGTCAAAAGGTTAAAGGAAATGGGTTATAGGTTATAGGTGATAGGTGATAGGTGATTTATTAAGTCGTTAAGTCGCAAAGTCGTAATAAGATAATAAAGTAAGCTAATAAAGTTTTTATTTTAGAAAATTATCTTTATTATGGGAAAGCTTAAATAATTGCTGAGATATGTATCTGGTCAATTTTTTTTTAACGCAAAGCTCGCAAAGTTCGCAAAGATTATTTTCTGGCAAGTATCACAATCATTCTTGTTATTTATTCTTTGC
>CAYREJ010000263.1:0-3556 GCA_964423235.1 uncultured Acidobacteriota bacterium
TAACTTCTTAACTTCCTAACTTCTTCTCCCTTTGCGCTCTTTGCGTTCTTTGCGTGCATCTCTGTGGTGGATTAGGGATTGGGAATTAGGAATTAGAGGCAAGTGAAAGCATAAGCTATAAAGGTAAGAAATTGTGGAACTCTATAAACTCTCAACTCTATAAACTCTATAAACTATATGATCTAATTTTATGCTAAAATATAACTGCTTTAAAATTTAAGATATGAATAAAAAAGGAATAATATTATTGAGTGGAGGAATAGATTCAGCAACTTGCTTAGCTATTGCTATTAGCGAAAATTATTCCGCTTGTTGCTTGACTTTCAACTACAAGCAAAAGCATTCAATAGAAGTTAAATATGCTAAAAAATTATGCAAATTTTTTAAAGTAAAAGAGCATAAAGTTATAAATATTAATTTAAGAGAGATAGGTGGGTCAGCTTTAACAGATAATATTCCTGTCCCTAAAGATAGGGGATATGAAGAGATTAAATTAGGAATACCAATTACTTATGTTCCGGCAAGAAATACGATTTTTTTATCATACGCCTTAGCATGGGCAGAAGTAATGGAATGCAATGATATATTTATAGGTGTTAATGCTATTGATTTTTCAGGGTATCCGGATTGTCGTCCCGAATATATAAAGAAATTTGAAGAATTAGCTAATTTGGCTTGCAAAGCTGCAGTAGAAGGAAAAATGAAAATTAAAATCCACACCCCTCTCATTAATTTAAAGAAATCTGAAATAATTACTAAAGCATATCAATTAGGAATAGATTTTAAATTAACTCATAGCTGCTATGACCCTTCTCCTCAAGGTATTGCTTGTGGCAGATGTGATAGTTGTCTCTTAAGATTAAAAGGCTTTTTAGAAGCCGGGCTTAAAGACCCAATCCCTTATCTAATAAAATAAAGAATATATTCTCTATAAAACTTCTATCAAAAAAATACAAAACCATAAAAGTGCATAAAGAAACTCTTTTTTCTTTATTCAAGATAATTATATATGATTGCTCCCTTTTTTTATATTTGCTTATTTTACATTATAGGCATTCTCCTAAATTATTATTTTTATTGGTATTCAAATTATTTATCATTCTACTTAGGTTCATATATAATTTTAGCAATAATTTGTTATCGCAAAAGTTTATATAAGTTTTGCCTGATATCTTTATCTTTAGCTATCATTCTCTTAGGCTTATTCATCCATAGCAGCTATCTTGAAGCTTATAAAACAAAATCAATTTATAAAATTCTATACATAGATAAGGAGCTTCCTTTAAATGAGCCAATTTGTACAGAGTTCGAATTAATTGATGAACCATCTGAAACAGAAAGCAAAATTTATTTTATAGCTGAAATAAAAAAAATAAAGTATAGTGATAAAGTATTTAATATTAACGGCAATGTTCGCCTTAGCTTAATAAAAAGTAAAAATAATCAGCATTTAGATTATCACTATTCTGATATCTTATCTGCTTATGTCTTATATCATTTCCCTTTTAGTTTTAAAAATGAAGGTTCTTTTGATTATGGAAAATATTTATACGCCAATAATATTCACGCTGTCGGAAACATAAAAAATTTATGGCTTTTAAAAAAAATTAAAGTTAATCAATATAAAAAGAAAATCAGGAAATTATATGAATTTAAAAATTATATTGACATAATCATTATGAAATATTTTGCAGAGAAGGGGAAAATAAATCAAGAAGTTGCTTTTATGGAAGCTCTCTTGATAGGCAAAAGAGAAAATTTATCTGAGGAAATGAAAGATTTGATGCAGAAATCCGGATTATTTCATTTGATTGCAATCTCAGGATTTAACTTGAGTATCATTCTTTACTTTTTTTATTTCATTTTAAACAAAATTATAGGAATGAGTAGGAAAGCGTCAAATTTAAGCTTATTAATAATAATTCCAGCATTCATAATATTATCTTCTGCTTCTGCATCCGTATTAAGAACTTCCATGATGAGTTTCCTTTTCATATTAGCTCTTATCCTTTTTCAACCTATTCAATTATTAAATATAATCGGTATTAGCGCATTAATAATTTTATTAATTAGACCAAATCAATTGTTTGATGTTGGCTTTCAATTAACTTTTTTAGTCACTATCTCACTTATTATATTGGGTGATAAGATTCGCTGTCTCTTTCCTAAAAGATTTAATTTTTTATGGTTAAATTTATCTTTCTCCATTTCCTCTTTAATAGCTACATTCTTTCATAATATTTTTTTATTTCATAAGATCTCTTTTATATCTCTTATTTTAAATATAATAGCTGTCCCTTTATTCTCAGCAATGCTAATATTAGGCTTCTCTTTTATAATAATTCCACTTTATTGCTTTAGATATTATTTTGCCTGCACCATAAAAATGATGCTTTCCTTCTTTTTTTATATTATCAAGGAAACCTCCGATATACCTTATGCATACATATTAATAGGAAAGAAAAGTTATTTATTATCTGCTATTATCTTTTTTATAATAATAGAGTTTTTCCATCTCAAATCAATAAAAAAAAGAGTCGCTGCTATTTTATTGCTGATATTTCTAATTGCAGGAAATACTTTTATACACAAAAGGGCTTCAAATAAATTAGAAGTGATAATGTTTGATGTTGGACATGGAGATTCGATCTTTATAAGATTTCCTAATAACAAAAAACTATTAATTGATGGAGGCGGAAGTGTATTATCAAATTTTGATATAGGGAAAAATGTAGTTTCTTCAGCATTACTTTCGGATGGAACCACTAATATTGATTATGTTCTCCTTACCCATGAACATCCCGACCACATCAATGGTCTTTATTATATTTTGCAAGAATTTAAAGTAAAGGAATTTTGGGATGCTAACTGTTCTTATAAAAAACCAATTTGCGTAAGAATATTAAACCTCATCAATAAAAAAAGAATAAAAATTCTACAGCCTCACACAGGCTATTCAATGAAAATAGGAGATGCCACTATAACATTTCTTTATTCGCCTGATAATTACAGATTCAATAAGATTAATAATAATTCAATAGTATTAAAAATTGAAGCTTATGGTAGAATAATCCTTTTGACAGGAGATATTGAAAAAGAAAATGAAAGCTTGTTAATAAAAAATCACCAAAAGGAATTAAAATCACACATTATAAAAGTTCCACATCATGGCAGTAATACATCAAATACTGATAGCTTCCTTGATAAAGTAAATGCAAAGATAGCTCTTTTATCAGTTGGAAGAAATAATTTCTATAATTTACCTTCACCCCAAGTAATTCAAAAATATTTGCAAAGAAATTATGCTTTATACAGAACAGACCAAAATGGTGAAATTAAAATTGAAATCTCGCCTACCGGTCTAATAAGTATTGAAACTTATTTATAGAGTTTATAGAGTTTGTAGAGTTGGGAGTTTATAGAGTTCCACAATTCACTTCTCATTATATTATATTCACCACAGAGACACAGAGAACACAGAGAATAGTTTTGAGAGTTTATAGACGCAAAGCTCGCAAAGATTATTTTATTTACTCATTACTTATTTTCCTCAATT
>CAYREJ010000264.1:0-3450 GCA_964423235.1 uncultured Acidobacteriota bacterium
AAAGAATACTATCAACTGGAATTTGTTCTTTTGCGGTCTTAAATCTTGAAGCTATTGTAATATTATTTTTTTCAAGGTCTTTAGGACCGATTTCAAATCTCAGTGGAACGCCTTTCATTTCCCATTCATTGAATTTAAATCCGGGAGATACGGTATCTCTATCGTCAATGATGATTCTATAATTATTAATTAGGGAGGACTTAATATTATTTGCGAGATTAAGGATATTGCTTCGTTGAGTTTCCATTTTCCAAATGGGGATGATGACAATTTGAATAGGGGCAATCAGAGGAGGGAAAAACAATCCGTCATCATCTCCGTGAACCATTATCAGAGCGCCTATTAAACGAGTAGAGACTCCCCAAGAGGTTTGCCATACATATTGCCATTGCCCATTCTTATCTTGGAACTTCACATCAAAAGCTTTGGAAAAATTTTGTCCCAAATTATGGGAAGTTCCAGCTTGTAAAGCTTTTTTATCCCCCATCATTGCTTCTATAGCATAAGTATGATAAGCTCCGGCAAATCTCTCTGTTTCTGATTTTTTCCCCTCAATTACAGGAATAGCAAGATAATTTTCAACAAAATCCTTATAGATATATAGAATTTTTAATGCTTCTTCTTCAGCTTCTTCATAACTAGCATGGGCAGTATGTCCCTCTTGCCAAAGGAATTCAGTGGTACGCAGAAACAATCTTGTTCGCATTTCCCATCTTACTACATTAGCCCATTGATTAATTAAAATAGGTAAATCTCGGTATGAGCGTATCCATTTAGAATACATTGCATACATTATAGTTTCAGAAGTAGGTCTAATAATTAAAGGTTCTTCTAATTCTTTTCCGCCACCTTTTGTAATAACGGCAGTTTCAGGAGCAAACCCCTTTACATGTTCTGCTTCTTTCTCTAAAAAAGACTGTGGAATAAATAAAGGGAAGTAAGCATTTTGATGTCCTGTCTCTTTAAATTTTTTATCAAGAATAGATTGAATATTTTCCCAAATTGCATAACCATAAGGTCTAATCACCATGCAGCCTTTTACGGGTGAATAATCTGCTAACTCCGCTTTCAAAATAATATCAGTATACCACTGAGAAAAATCTTCTGACCTTTTCACGATAAATTCTGCCATTAGAATTTCCCCTCTCTTATAAAATAAGCTTATAATTTTTTCTCTGTTAAAGCGTAAATATACCCATCAGAAGCCACGAAATAAACTTCTCCATCTTTCACAACAGGGGAAGCTTGAATTGGATGATATGCTTTAAAGTGCCAGAGTTCTTTGCCTGACTTAGCATCAAGGGCAAACAATGTCCCGCCTTTTGTCCCAAAATAAACTGCATTATCAGCTATGGTTGCAGCTACCTGAATAGCTTCATCAGCAACGAATTTCCATTTTAATTTTCCAGTTTTTATATCAAGGGCATAAAAATTCTTATCAAAAGAACCAAAATATATAGTATCATAGGCTACTGATGGG
This sequence comes from uncultured Acidobacteriota bacterium, assembly GCA_964423235.1. Classification (GTDB taxonomy): domain Bacteria; phylum Acidobacteriota; class HRBIN11; order MFGW01; family MFGW01; genus CAYREJ01. Next base: position 1,481 of record CAYREJ010000264.1, read on the forward strand.
GATGCCATTATAAAACTATCTGTCTTATGTTTCCATTTTAATCTACCGTCTTTTAAATTAAGAACATATAAATTTTTATCCATAGAGCCAAATATAACTTTTTTATTTGCTATTACAGGAGAAGATTGTATCATCCCTTCTGTCTTATATTTCCATTTAAGTTTTCCATCTTTTAAAGAATAAGCGTAGAGATAACCGTCGTTGCAACCAAGTACCACTGTATCTTTATATATGGCTGGCGAAGTATAAGCTTTCCAAGCTGGCAATTCAAGTGCCTTTGTCTTCCAAATCTCTTTTTTTAATTTCCAATCGTAAGCAACCAAATATCCTAATCCATCCAAAATTACAATATTATCTTGCGCAGTTGGAGAATAAAATTGATTAGCCATAACATTATATGAAGAGACTTCTTTATGAGTTATTTTATCTAAAATATAGAATTTATTATCCCTTGATTCAAAAGCTACATAATTTCCCAAAATAATAGGACTACCATATATAATTCCATAAGTTGTAAAATCCCAAAGAAATTTCCCGCTCTTGTAATCAAAAGCAAAAAATTTCCCATCCACTGTTCCAAAATATATTGTTGAATTATCGATCACCGGAGAGGAATATATCTCACAGGGCAATTTGTTTACCCAATTAATCTTCCCATCTTCCTTATTCAAAGAATAATAAAAATCTGAAGCACTAAAATAAATAGAATCTTCAGAAAAAATTAAAGGAGAAGAAACTAATGTCTCTAAATGAGTTTTCCATAAAAATTCTCCATTGCTTCGCGAGATGGCAATTATGCTTCCTCCTTGATTGGCAAAATAAATTCTTTTATCATCAGCAGCAAGCGGGGAACCCACTCCTGCTTTCTCTTTGAAACTCCATAAATGAACTTTATCCAAAGAAACAGCATTAATTTCTCCCGTGCTGCTTCCTACATAAATAGTCTCATCTTTTATAACGGGTTGAAAAACAATCCCGGAGGATGTTGGAAATGTCCAAATTAAATTGCCGGTATTCAAATCAAGAGCATACATATTTGAATCTAAAGAAACTACTATAATCATATTTTTTTCTATGATGGCTGGGGCTAATATTCCAGCATTCGCTTTAAATTGCCATCTAACCTTTCCTTCTAAAGCATCCAGAGCATAAAGAAAGCCCTTTTGCGAAACTACAAATAAATAATCTTTATAAGGTATAGGTCTTACGGAAACTCCGCCATCAGCTTTAAACCTCCAAGTCTCTTGTTTAGTATTCCTATCAATTGCAGAAACTGTCCCGTCTGCCTTCCCTATAAATAAAAAGCTTTCATCAGCGGATACTGGACTGAGATATGTTTCTTGCGTTGTATAATCAAAAAATATATTCATATTGTTTAAATTCATCCCGATGATTTTATTCACGCGAAAACGCCAATCTTGATAATAAACAAATAAATAATCCCCTAATATATAAGGATCAAAAAATAGATAATTACCTTGTTGATACCTTCCTATTTCTTTTCCCGTCTTTGGCTCTAAAACTAAAATATGACCAATATTATCTGGAACATATAACTTATCATTATGCATAAATGAATATAAGTATCTTCTTGAACAAGTATTATACTTCCATTTCAATATCGGTTCTGCCTTCAGCCCCTTTGTTTGAATATATCCAGTATGCATTGCATTCCCTTTATACATGCTCCAATTTATAAATTCATCTTCTTTTGCAAAAGTTAGGGAAAAAAGCATCCAAATTAATAATGTAATTATAAATTCCTTTCTCATTGCTTCTCTCCTAAAATTCCAGTTTTACAATTATATCAAAGCCAAATAAAAAAAGAAATCCTAATTTCAGCAAATAGTCAGTTTTTTCCAAATCCTAAAAGGCAATGGCAAAAAAATTATAAACCACATCTATGAGAACAATAGTCAAGTGCTAAAGATAAATTCACCACAGAGACACAGAGAACACAGAGAAAAAAT
>CAYREJ010000265.1:0-3429 GCA_964423235.1 uncultured Acidobacteriota bacterium
CACAAAGTTTTTCCTATAAAATTTATCTTTCTTTGTGATCTTTGTGCCTTCTTTGATATTATGAGAACTGTTTTTATATTTCACCACAGAGGCACAGAGGCCACAGAGTTAATTTTTTCTCTGTGTTCTCTGTGTCTCTGTGGTGAATTTATCTTTAGCACTTGACAATTGTTCTCATAGATGTGATCTTTGTGGTTTCTAATTTTTTTGCCATTGGATTTGCTTTTAGCATTTGGAATAAACTGACTATTTGCATCCAATTTATATAATTTTGCTTTGTGGTTAAAATTTTTTAAAACTTGCTAAACTCGCAATAAAATAATAAAACAAAAAGAAACTTTTCGTTAAAATTAAATGATAATTTTTAATGAACCTTAATTTAATATTAAAATCTCTTCAATCTATAATTTTTCCTTATTCTTGTTGTCTTTGCCATCAATATTCTTTCAATGAACCAGTATGTAAGCAATGCTGGAGCAAAGTATTATTTATAAATAAGCCTTTTTGTAATATATGTGGAAAACCTTTCTTTAATCCCATCTTGCTTGAAACTGCTGATTATCTAATTTGCGAAGAGTGTAGAGAAGAAAAAAGATTTTTTGCAAAGTCGATTTCATTAGCAATTTATCAAGAAGAGTTCAAGGAGATTATTCATCAATTTAAATTTTATAATAAACCGTATGTTGGGAATTATTTAGGTAAGAAGCTAAGTAATTTAATTAGAACTGAAGATAAATATAAAAATATTGACATAATAATGCCGGTGCCTCTTCAAAAAAAGAGGGAAAGGGAGCGAGGTTATAATCAATCATTAATAGTTGCAAAAATCATAGCTAAAGAACTTAAGATAAAATTATTAAAAGATATTTTAAGAAGAAGAGGAGATAATCCACCACAAAGCAATTTATCTCTAAAAGAGAGGAAGAAGAATATAAGGGGCTGTTTTTATGTAAAAAAAGCGAATCTAATTAAAGACAAAAGGATATTAATTATTGATGATGTTTTTACGACCGGAAGCACTGTAAATGAGTGTGCAAGGGTTTTAAGACATTCCGGGGCAAGAGAAATATTAGTGGCAACATTAGCAAGAACAGGTTAATTGATATGAGTTTATAGAGTTTATAGAGTTTGTAGAGTTTATAGAGTTTGAGGAGGAGCACTAAATTTGAAAAAAATTAAATAATCTGTTAAAATAATCAGAGCATTATTAATTTATTATAAAAATAAAGATAGGGTGGAAAAAAATGGAAATTAATTTAAGAGGAAGGAACGCGTTAGTAACTGGTGCTTCTTCCGGAATAGGTAAGACAATAGCTATAAAATTAGCAGAAGCAGGAGCTAATATAGTATTAATGAGTAGGAACATAGAGGCATTATCGAAGGTAGCTCAAGAGATAAGGAATATAGGAAAAGAAGCATGGATATTACAAGCAGATATAACAAATTTTGCTGAAGTTCATAACAAAATAAATGAATACATAGAGGAACATAAGAGGATAGATATACTGATAAACAATGCAGGCATATCTGAGGCAGCAATGTTATGGAAGATGACGGAGGAACAATGGGACAAAGTAATAGCTGTAAATTTGAAAGGATGTTTTAATTGTTTGCATGCGGTAGCTCCGTATTTTAGGAATCAGAATTATGGTAAGGTTGTGAATATATCTTCAATTAATGCTTTTAGAGGGAAGATGGGGCTGATAAATTATAGTGCTGCCAAAGCGGGGATAATAGGATTAACGAAGACGGCGGCGATAGAATTAGCGAAGTTCAATGTAAATGTGAATGTAGTGGCTCCTGGGATGATAGAAACTCCGATGGTGTCGGAATTACCTAAAGAGGTATTGGAGAGGGCTCGTAATGAAAGCCTTTTTAAAAGATTAGGAACGACCGAAGATGTAGCTTATCTTGTTGTATTTTTATGTTCTGACTTTGCTAATCATATAACTGGGGCTGTAATACCGGTGGATGGAGGTCAGTATTTATCAACTATTTTTTAAAAGAGAGAATTAAGTTTCATTATCCTTTTCATTTCATAGAATGCGGGGATAGGAAGAAAGGGATAATTAATTTGAAAAATTAATGGAGGGATAAAAGATGAAAGCAGCAATTTTTTATGGACCGAATCAAAAATTAAGGATAGAGGAGGTATTGGAGCCTGTTCCTTCTGATAATGAAGTAGTAGTGAAGATAGTAGCTTGTGGATTATGTCATACAGATTTACATTATATAGACCATGGGGTTCCTACATTTAAGAAGCCTCCTCTTATTTTAGGACATGAGCCTGCCGGGATAGTGTCAAAAGTAGGGAGAAATGTAAAAAATTTGAAAGAGGGTGATAGGGTTTTAATACCGGCGGTATTTTCTTGTGGAAGCTGCAGAGCTTGTCGGACGGGAAGAGAGAATATATGCGATACTATGGTAATGTTAGGGAATAATATAGATGGTGCGTATGCGGAGTATGTAGCGGTGCCGGCTAAGGATTTGGCAATTGTTCCGGAGGATATTTCATTGATAGAGATAGCAGTAGTAGCCGATGCTGTATCTACACCATTTCATGCAGTAGTAAATAGAGCTAAGGTAAAAGCTGGCGATGTTATTTCAGTTTTTGGATGTGGGGGAGTTGGTATTAATATAGTGCAGATTGCTTCTATAGTAGGTGCCAGAGTAATTGCTGTTGATATTGTTGATAGCAAATTAGAAAAAGCTAAAAAATTGGGAGCTTCTATAACATTAAATGCTAATAATTTTGATAATATAGCAAAAGAGATTAGAAAGCTAACAGATGGGGGAGTTGATATTGCTTTTGAAGCAATTGGGAATCCAAAAACTTTACAATATGCTTTTGATACATTAAGAAAAGGAGGTACTCTCTGCGTTGTTGGGTATTGTTCGCAAAAATTGGAGTGGTCTTTCACTAAAGTTATGTATTACGAAATGCAGATAATTGGTTCCTTAGGATGCAGACCTGTGGATTATCCTAAAATAATTAATCTTGTGAAAGAGGATAAACTCAATATTAAAGAGTTGATTTCTGCTAAATTCCCCTTGGATAAGATAAATGAAGCTTTTGATTTTCTACGATCAGGCGAAGGATTAAGAACTATAATTACAATGGGGTGATAGGTTATAGGTGATAGGTTATAGGTGATAAAGCAGGAGAGAAGGAATGGAGCAAATAAGCTATAAAGGTCGCAAAAGAAAGCACTAAAAGCTCAAAGAAATATTATGAAAAGATATATCGTGGGAAAAAATTTTGTGAGCTTTGTGATACCTTTGTGTTCTCTGTGGTTAAATAAATTATGATCACAAAGAGCACGAAGGCCTGGCTACTAAATTTTTGAGATAATTTTGCGTCTTCTGCGGCAAAAAAATTTACATTAGCAAAGATAAGTTTGTTGAGGATTTAGTATGTTAATTTCTAAT
>CAYREJ010000266.1:0-3387 GCA_964423235.1 uncultured Acidobacteriota bacterium
CATAAAGCCAGTTCTCATAATATCAAAGAAAGATATATTTTATAAAAAAACTTTGTGAGCTTTGTGATAACTTTGTGTCCTCTGTGGTAAAAAGATTAGAAAATTAGCGAGTTTAACAATGGTTTATTATTTTATTTGCGAGTTTAGCGAGTTATGCGAGTTAAAAGAACCGCTTGCCTACCCGCCAATATCGCCCCCCCAAAATCAATCTTATTTATTATCTATCACCCATTACCTATTACCCATTACCCATCACCTATAGCCTATCGCCCATTACCTATTACTCATCACATATAACCTATCACCTATAACCCATGACCTATAACCTATAACCTATTACCTATAACCCATTATCAATGAGCCACCATCAATAATAAAGATGCTTCCAGTTACATAATCAGATTTTAAAATAAATTTAATGCATTCATTAATATCTGATGGACTTCCTATTTTCTTTATTAAAGTTTTCTCTTTTAATTTCTCAATGCCTTGAGAATTCATATTATCTGGTGGAAGTATGGTGCCCGGTGCGATAGCATTAACTAAAACATAAGGAGAGAATTCTTTAGCTAAAGCTTTCGTCATTGCTATTATAGCGGATTTTGATATGCAATAAGGCAAATAATCTTTCCATGGAATTATTCCACCTACATCACTTACATTTATTATCTTGCCAAAACCTCTTTGCATCATATGCAAGCCGGCAAATTTACAACAAAAAAAATTCCCTTTTAAATTAATATTAAAAATATTGTCCCAGTGTGATTCTTCCAATTCATTAATAGGAGTTTTATAGAAAACTGATGCACAATTAATTAAAACATCTATTGAACCCATTGCTTCAATAGAAGCCTTGATCATTTCTTTTATTTCAGAAACTTTATTAAAATCTGCTTTTAATGCCTTGGATGAAATATTATGCTCCTTTAATTCTTTCATGGTTTGGTCAGCTTGTGAGGCAGATTTAAAATAATGAATGATAATATTAGCGCCTTCTCTTGCTAATGAAAGAGCAATTTCTTTTCCTACTCTATTAGCGCTGCCAGTTATTAATACATTCTTTCCTTTTATCTCCATTTACTTAAATGCCCTTTCAACAGAAATAACTCCTTTTATGCTTCTTATGGCTTGAATAATTTTTTCTAATTGATGAATATCTTTAACTTCAATGGATAATTTCATTAAGCTTGTTTTATCTTCACAAGCATCCCCTTTAAAAGTTCTTATATTAACATTATTTTTAGCTATCTGGTCGGTAATGTTAGCCAGTATTCCTACTGTATCTATTGCATTAATTAGCAAATGAGCTACTTGAATACCATCTTGTGTATTATCCCATTCTACTGGAACTAATCTATCCGGATTATATTTGATCTTTTCAGCATTAGGACAATTTATGGAATGAATGGAGATGCCCCTTCCTTTTGTTACATACCCAATTATTTCTTCACCCTTTATAGGATTACAACATTTTGAAATATTGATCAATAATCCATCAATATTATTAACCTTTATAGGAATTGAAATTTTTTCAAGAGTTAATGTTTCTTTCTCAGCTTTCTTCTCTTCAGTGGGTATCTCTTGATTTATTTTTGCAGAGATGTTTTTAATCAATCTTTTTATATTAACTTTTCCATATCCAATACCTGCAAAAAAATCATCAATTGAACTAAATCCTAATTCTTTATGAAATGTAGCAAGGAATTCTTCTTTGAAATATTGGTTCAGATTAATTTTATTTTTTCTGAATTGCTGTTCTAACATTTTTTTCCCGAGCTCAATAGCTTGAATTCTTTCAGCAGCGTTTAGCCAATTTTTGATTTTGCTTTTGGCTCTGCTTGTTACAACAAAGGAGAGCCAATCTCTGCTAGGAGTATGAGAAGCTTGAGTTATTATTTCAACAACATCTCCATTTTGGAGGATGTAGTTTAAAGGAACCATCTTGCCATTTACTTTGGCACCAATGCATTGATGACCAACTTGTGTATGAATAGCATAAGCAAAATCAACTGGTGTAGCATTCTGCGGTAAAGGTTTAACATCCCCCTTTGGGGTTAAAACATAAATTTCTTCCGGCACTAGACTAGAGACAAAATTTTTCATGAATTCTTCTGAATCTCTCACACCGCTTTGCCAATCAAAAAGCTGTTTCAAGAATTTTTTAGATTCTTCGGCGCTTATAAGTGTTTTACCTTCCTTGTAAAGCCAATGAGCAGCGATACCATTTTCTGCAATTTCATGCATTTCTTTGGTTCTTATTTGCACTTCAAAAGCTAAACCTCTTTCAGTGAGAACCGATGTATGTAAAGATTGATAAAAATTAGGCTTTGGAGTTGCTATGTAATCTTTAATGCGTCCCGGAATGGGCGTCCACATACTATGTATTAATCCTATCATTCCATAACAATTCTTTATAGAATCAGTGATTACTCTGAATGCAATAAAATCATATACCTTCTCAAATGGTATCCCCTGCCTTTTCATCTTTTCATAAATGCTATAAATCCTTTTTACCCTTCCTTGAACTTCCCCCGGAATATTATTTTCTTTCATTTTTTCAATTATGGCATTCTTTATTTCATCAAGAAAAGGCTGAAGTTCCTTTTCTTTTTCTTGAACTTTTTTTGCAAGAATTTCATAATTTTCCGGATCTATAAATGGAAGAGCTAAATCTTGCAATTCAGTTTTTAATTTACTCATTCCTAATCTATATGCTAATGGAGCATATATATCTATTGTTTCCTTTGCCTTCTCATAAGCTTTTTCTTTAGGCAAAAATTTTAAAGTTCGCATATTATGAAGCCTATCAGCAAGCTTAACCATTATGACATTAATATTCCCGGACATCCCTAAAATCATTCTTCTGTAATAATCAGCTTGTTGATCTTCTTTTGATTTAAAGGAGCGTAGACTTATTTTTGTTATTGCGCTTATCAAATCTACAATCTCTTTATCAAATAATTCAGATAATTCATCAATGGTAATCATTGTATCTTCAATCACATCATGTAGTAGACCCGCCACGATAGTTTTTTCATCCATATGCATTTCTGCTAAAATATAAGCTACTGCTAAAGGATGTTGTAAATAAGGTTCCCCAGATGCTCTTCTTTGTCCTTTATGTGCAACTGCGGAAAATATATAAGCTTTTTTAATTAATTCAAAATTAGCATTTGGATTATATTCTTCTACTCTATCAAGAATATCTTCTATCCTTATTATCCTGGTTTCCATCTTAACTATATAGTAATTCTAAATATAGAATATGTCAATAATTTTAGAGTTTATAGAGTTTATAGAGTTGAGAGTTTATAGAGTTCCACCAATATTTAGGAATTAGTAATTGGGAATTAGGGATTGGGAAAGTTGAGAGTTTATAGAGTTCTA
>CAYREJ010000267.1:0-3340 GCA_964423235.1 uncultured Acidobacteriota bacterium
TTGCTATTTCTATTATATTACTCTTTTTTATTCCATTTAAATATTGCTGCAGAAGGAATCTTATATCATTATTTGAATAAGTACTTAATAAATTTAAAGCTTCTATTTCTATTTCCTGAGCAGAAATTTCTCCCTTTGTATATTTATTTAAAACTTTATGCAAGATATCTCCTATTATTTTTAAAGAAATTTTATTCTCATCATACTCTTTTTTAAAGGATACAGTTTCAGAAGGGAATTTTTCTTCATAAATGTGAAGAGATTTTAAGGGATTGATACAAGATTTTTTTAGTTTGATTGTTTTTCTTTCTAATTTTTTTTCTTCAATTGGAGATTCATAAATAACAACTGAAGCTGCATTTTTTAATTCATCAGATAATTCAAAATTTCCATTATTTATAGCAATTAAATTATGGTTTAGAAGCATTCCTAACCAGGAATTCTTTTTAGGTTTATTTTGAAATGAAGCAGTTATGAAAAGCTTTTCTTTTGCACGTGTGCAAGCTACATAAAAAAGTCTTTTTGCTTCTTCGTATTTTCTTTTATTATACTCATCATAAATATTATCTTTGGAAGAAGGAAAGATTGTAAAATTTGCTTTAATTTCCATAGGGTCAATTGAATTAATTGTTTCAAAAGAAACAATATTTTCATAAGTTTTTTCTAATTCTGAAGCAGATTGAACTATAAAGACATAAGGAAATTCCAATCCCTTAGCTGAATGAATTGTTAATATTGAAAGAGCATTGTATTCTTCATCTATAATATTTGCTTTTTCTAAATCTCCTTTTTTTTCCATGTATTCTAAAGTTTTTTTGATCTCCAGCTTATCTTCAGAATTATATTCCAATTCTTCTAACATTATTAAAAATTTAATTACATTAGCGTATCTTTGTTTTTCAGAAAAATATTTATATCCTTCTTTTTCAATAAGGAATTTATTAAGCACTAAGTAGCTATGTTCGGATTTAAAAAGGTTTACATAATTTTTCAACTCTTCATAAATTGAGGGAAATGTGAGTTTTAATGCTTTATGCTTGCTCATTTTATATTTGGATAGTTGAATTAGCTGATCATTAGTAAATTGATAGAATGGACTTTTTAATATAGAAATAAGTGAAATATCATCTTCTGGATTGAAAAAATATTTTATAAGAGACATTAAAATTTCTATTTCTTTTTCCTTGAAGAATCCTTTCCCTTTGTGTACCTTAAAAGGGATATTAGCAGCAAGTAAGCTATTTTCAAAAGCTTCTAAATGAGTTCTTGCTTTCATTAATATAGCAATATCTTTTGGCTGAATTCCTTCTTTTATTAAATCAATGATTTTATTTGAGACCATCTGTGCTTCTATATAAGATAATTCTTGAGCATTTTTGTTTTCCTCTGCAACAAAAATATGAAAAGAGACTTCACCGGGGTTCAGAGTTTCTCTGGCGCTTGTGAATTCTTCATAATTTACTTTCCAGGGTTCTTGATGCTGCTGTTGTGTGTGCATTAATTTAGAAAATACTATATTGACGAATTCAATAATTTTAGGATTAGAACGGAAGTTTCTTTCTTCTTTAGCTATGTCAAATCTCTTTTGTATTGCAGGATTTTTTTTATTTCTCTCAAAGGATTGTTTAGCTAAATAAATAACTTCTACATTAGCCCCTCTAAATAAGTAAATACTTTGTTTTGGGTCTCCTACAAGAAATATTGAAGGTGAAACCCCTTCTGATTCTTTAGCTCCAAGCCCAGAAAACCATTCTTCTGTCAATTTTTTTATTATTTCCCATTGGATAAAATTAGTATCTTGAAATTCATCAATTAATAAATAATCAAAATGTAAATCAAAATCGTATAAAAGATTCAGATATATTGTTTTATCTTCTAATAAAGTAAGCAGTTTGATTTCTATATCATCAAAATCTAATTTAGCTTGTTCACTTTTTATTCTTTCATAGGCTTTGAAGAAGTTTCTTGATATGGAGAAGCTTGATTTATTGAATAATTCTTTGTATCTTTCTTTGATTTCTTTGTAGGGTTCGGAGTTATTTTTAACTAAAATTTCATATTCTTTTAAAAAGAGATTATAATCAGTTTCTTTTTGATTAATTATTTCTTGGGGGGATATCATAATTTTTCTTCTGGAATTTATGAAATCCTGTATTATTCCTTTGATTCTATTCCATCCAAATAAAGCTAAAAGAAATGTTAAATCTTCAGAGATGCGAACAGCTTCAGGCAATTTTGCAAAAGCAAATTGGTTATAGATTTTTTCTACTAATTCTTTTTGTTGATTTTCATCCAGAATATCTACTTGAGGATTTAATTTAGCTTCTATAGCAAATCTTCGGTATAGGGAGAGAAAAAATGAATGAATTGTACTTATTCTCATTTTGTTAATTTTCTTAAGCAATTCTTTATAAATCTCCTGATCTGATCTTAATTCTGACAATATTCTTTCTTTCATTTCAGAAGCTGCTTTTTCAGTAAAAGTAATTGCTACAATTCTTTCAGGGAAGATAGCATTTTTTTCTTCGTATTGCTTTTTCAGAATAGATATGTATCTATCGGATAACTTTTGTGTTTTCCCACTTCCTGCTGGTGAGGAAATCAATAAATTTAATGCATAATCTTTTACTTTAAAATCTAATTCATTAGCCATAATATTTCATAAAATAACAATCAACATAAATAATTATATGGGCATTTAGAGCAATCTCTTTTAGCTAACTTTTCTGGACTTACATCGAAGTTTCCTTGACGGATATTTAAGATTATTTCTTTTAATTCTTTTACTGAAGAATCTATTAATTTATTAATTTTTGCTTGGTTATTTAGAGCAAATGCTTTTGAACTTTTAGCACCAGCCAAAGATATAATAAGCAAGCTTTTCGGAGGGATTTTATGATTTTCTTTTAGCAAATGAGCATATAAAGCAAGCTGAGTTTTGTATTTAGGTTCCTTTGCATCACCAGTTTTATAATCTATTATCAGAAAACCATCTCCTTGTTTGCTCAAATCTAATCTATCAATTTTTCCTTTAATATGTTGTGAAAAATCGCTATCTATAATTTTGCCAGTTGTGGTGTATTCTAATTCTGAAATTTTATAATGTTCTTCAATTTCTTTCTGAATAGATTGAAGAAAGATTAATTCTAAATTAAATTTTTTAGTATAGAATTCTTTAACTGGTGGTGGATAAATAATTAATTTATCAGCTAATAATTGCAAAGCTTTTTCTTGCCAATTAGCAGCTTTAAAAGATTCTTTTAGTATTTCATGAACTAAGGAACCCCATTTCTTTGCATTATAGTCATATGATGGTTCCTCTAATTCATATAAAAATAAT
>CAYREJ010000268.1:0-3320 GCA_964423235.1 uncultured Acidobacteriota bacterium
GGAAGATTATACAAGATAAGGTTTAAGGCAATAGACAGTGAAGGAGGAATCTGCATAGGGGAAGTGATGGTATGCGTGCCTTTGCAAGAGAATTTAAGTTGTTGGGATCAAAGTTTTTTTTCTTGAGGTTACATTTCAATAGATGAGGAATCTTTTAATTCATCTTCCATAAGTTGTGGTAATAGAGGGTTAAAAGATTTTAACAAGCATGTTTATTTTCCCTATAATGAAAATAATTTAGAGGATAATGAAGATGATGAGGATTATGAAGAATTTCTTAATAAGCCGCCGAAATGTTCAAAAGCATATGCATCGATTGAGGAAATATATCCAGCTGATGGATTATTTCATAGCATAGAGATATTAGGAATAAGTGAGCCTGAGAATGATCTCATAAGGGTGAAGATAGATGAAGTGATACAAGATGAGCCATTAGACATATCATCGGATGGAAAGATTGAACCATCAGCATATTATTTTATCAATGATGAAGGGGAATTTTCGGAAACGATAAAGCTAAAAGCAAAGATAGGAATTAATCAAGATCAAAGGGCATATTTTATTCATTTTACAGCTTTTGATAGTGAAGGAGCAGCTTGTAGTGGAGTGATAAAGGTTTGCATTCTTTCGGACGATAAAGAAAAATGCAAGAAATGCAAAAAAGATAAAGGGATAGCAGATAAGCATTGCAATATACAGCAAGGGTATGATGCTATGTTTGAAGGCATAGTAGATCCTTCAGGATATTGCGGATGCACTTCAGAAGATTGTCTATATTGCAAAAATCATGGATATTCGACAGCAGATGATTGTTGCAGCTTCAAAGCCCATAGAACAACTTACAATGTAAGAGAAAGATATTGTTATAGAGGAGCTGACGAAGGAGCAGGATGCGAAGATGCTACTGCTAATTTCCTTAAAGGAAGTGATTGCAATGAAGAAGATGCCTGCAATATTACTGATTGGACATGTTGGAGACGTGATCCGGGATGTACTGATCCTTTCCAGTGCCTTTTCGAGCTTCCTTGCCCTTTGCCACCTGCTGTTATTTGTGAAGGAAGCTCTAATAGCAAGGTATGCGCTGAAAATGAATGGTGTGTAGGTGAATGGAGCTTTAATAATGCTTCAAGTGGATGGGTTGAATGGGATAATGTTGCTACTGCAAGAGCAAGTTCAGGATTTAGACCTTACGATTGCGATTGCACAAATATAACTGGAGGTACATATGCTTCTTCTTCAGCAAAGTCTTATCAAGGCAATTTTTATGGTAATCCATCATTTGTATCAATTCAGCAATCAGTTGAGGATGCAGGGCACACTTGGCATAGAGGATGGCAATGGTCTCAGAAAGTAGAGCGAGGATATTATTGCGCTAAATTAATTCAGCTTAAAGGAGATTTAGTATGCCAAAAATTAGGAACTCCTAAGGACCTTCCTGATATAAATAGGAATGGAATAGAGGGTAATCCTGATTTTGATCCAAGATATATTAATTGCGATGCATGGGGATGTAAATGCCCTTAAATTAAAAGGAGAATCCAGATATGAAAAGAAATCTTGATAAATATATAAGGATATTTTTTATTGCATTTCTTATTTTAATCTTTGCTTTTATTTGCGATGGATCTGCAGAAGATAAATGGATGATTACATTTGATTATGGACTTTCCAGCGTAAGTGATATTTCTTTTGATGGAAAATATCATAGCTTTCAAGGAGCTTATTCTCTAAAAAAAGATAATTCAATTCTTTTTGATTTTGGTGCTTTATGGATCGATAACAGCAGTTTTAGATATGCTGCATTTTTTTTTGGCTTAAAATATTGCTTTTTTCCTGAAAGAATAATTTCTCCTTTTTTTAAAGTAATATTTTTGATGCATTTTTTCCCCATAATAGCTATGGGAGCAGATATTACTTTAGATTCAAAAGCTATTATTCCTGTAGGCTTGCAGTTTGGGGTGCTTAGAAGAGGCATTAGCGAATTTAGAGAAGTATATATTATTTCAGCAGGTTTTGGATTTCGCTTCTGATAAGCAAAAAGAATTGATTAATTTAATCGTATAGAGTTTATAGAGTTTGTAGAGTTGAGAGTTTATAGAGTTCCACAATTTCTTACCATTTTTCTATTAGAGCATCCATAATAAATCTTAGCTTCTTACCTTCCTAACTTCTTTTCACTTTGCGTTCTTTGCGAGCATATTAAAATGATATTTCACGCAAAGGCGCAAAGCTCGCAAAGCAGCACAAGCATTTTTGCCTGTAAAAAAACACAGACAGGAATGTCTGTGCTACTTCTTTGCGAGGATATTCAGATGATTTTTGCACGCAAAGAAGCAAAGCTCGCAAAGGTAATAAGTAATAGGTTATAAGTCATAAGTGATAGGTTATAGATGATAGGTGATGTGTTATAGCAGTTTTCTCCAAAATTATTGCTTTGACGGTTCCTTACTCAATTTATTGCTTATATTTTTTAACCACAAAGGACACAAAATTAACGCAAAGGACACAAAGTTTTTTCTATAAAATATATCTTTCTTTGTGATCTTTGTGGCTTCTTTGTGATCTTTGTGGTTTATAATTTTTTTGCCATTGGCTTTTAGGATTTGGAAAAAATTGACTAATTACGTTTCGCCTTATTGTTTACTCTGATTTAAAGTTCTATAATTAATGTTTCTTTTTTTCAAAAGCAAATCCCATTTGATTCTGTTTATTAATACATTTTTCATTCAAATAAAAATGGATTTGACGCTTTATCTTATTTGCTATATCTTTTTATGTGATATTAGATGATGAAAAAATGATTAAGGTTAATAAGGAGTTTAACCATAGAATGAAAAGGTTTTCTGAAATAATAATTCTTGAGAAACCATAAAAATATGAGAAAGGGTGGGAGAAGGAGGTGATTGAAGAATGAAAATAGCGAAGGCAAAAAGACTATCAGAAGAGGTCTTGGCAAGAATTCATTCACTTAAGGAGAAAAAAGGGATGATTGCAGTGATAGAACCAGAAACAGGAGAATATTTCTTAGGCAAAACTTTAACGGAAGCACTAAGGGAAGCAAAAAAGAAATATCCTGGAAAAATTTTTTACTCTGTTCGAATTGGATACCCCTTTATCCATGAGTATAGAGGAAGAATGAAAAGATTATGAGGATACTTATAAGAGTAAAGATTGAATATTTTGTACCATTCTTTAATGGTTTCATGGACTTCTAGCCTCTTTGCTTAGGAAAGGAAAAATTGTTAACAAAGAAAACGATTATTTATGTAAGAGCAGTCATGATTGAAAAAAATAAAGAATCGATTCTGCCGGCAAATTTT
>CAYREJ010000269.1:0-3291 GCA_964423235.1 uncultured Acidobacteriota bacterium
CAAAGCACGCAAAGATTATTTTATTTCCTTAATTTCTTATCTTCTTAACTTCTTTTTCTTTGCGCTCTTTGCGTTTTTAAGAGGAGCTCGTTAAATTCACTAAATCCTAATAAATAAATAAAAAATTAGAAAGGAAAAAATAATCATAGTTAAAATGCAAAATTATGCCCTCGTCGGAGAAAACTAACAAGTTACAATTATTTGCATCGCAAGATTTACGCAAAATATTAGCCACAGAAGGACACAGAATAACACAGA
Organism: uncultured Acidobacteriota bacterium; assembly: GCA_964423235.1. Taxonomy (GTDB): domain Bacteria; phylum Acidobacteriota; class HRBIN11; order MFGW01; family MFGW01; genus CAYREJ01. The sequence goes on from CAYREJ010000269.1 coordinate 259, forward strand.
AATAAGAAATTCTGTGGCTGAAATCTTGCGATAATCTGTGTAATCTTGTGGTTAGATATCATTCCTTGCTTTTAGAAAAAACAGACGAGCTACGCCAACTTCCTAACTTCCCAGCTTCCCAATCCCCAATTCGCAATTCCTAATCCCCTAAAGTTGCACTGCTGGGATAAACCTATTACCTTTATTAAAATTTTTGGTTATTAAATAATAATCATTGATATTAACTAATGATGATATCTTTGCAATCCGCTTCAGATCAGAATCATTTCCATTAAGCTTAACCTCTATAGCTATTTTTTTATCTATGATAAAATCAATTTCTCCTCCAGTTCTTTTTTGATAATAATTAATCTTTCCGTATTTTTTTAGATTCAAAAAAACTGCATTCTCAAAAAGTGAGCCTTCAGATATTTTTGCAAAATTATTTAACAGTCCATTGTCGCAAAGATAAACTTTTTTCCTTCCACTTACCTCTTTATCGACTCTTTTGGAATACGGTTCAACAAGATATATAAAATATGTTCCCTGCAGAAAAGTAAGGAAAGAATAAATAGTCTCCCTTGAAACACCTATCTCCGAAGAAATCTTTGTGATATCAAGTTTAGAACCACATCTTTGCATTAACAGCAAAATTAATTCGCGTAAAGCCTTTATTTCCCGAAAATCTGCTAAATTCCTAACATCTTTTTCAAAATAAGACTTAAAAATATCCTTTAATTTCATTTTTTTCTCTTCCACACTTTCAGCCAGCACTACTGCCGGGAATCCCCCAAATTCTAAATATTCATCATATAATCTTTTGCTTTTTTCATAAATGATAAGATTTTTATTTTTATCTTTTTCTTCAAAGTGAAAGTAAAACTTTTTATTAAAGTTTTTAAAACTCAAAAATTCTTCAAAGTCCAATGGAAACATTTCAAAGACATACTTTCTTCCAGCAAGGCTTTCGGGAAAAAGATTTTTTAAATAGAAGCTGCTTGAACCAGTTACAAAAAATTTAATATCATAGTGATCGTATAAATACTTTATGCACTTTACCACCTCTGGCATAGCTTGAATCTCATCAAGAAACACATACATTTTCTTTTTAGAACTTATCCCTAATCTCTCAAAATTTCGTATGATGTTATTAAAATCTTTTTCTTCAAATATCATTTGGTCAACAGGATTTTCCATATCAAGAAATATCTTATTTTCAGATTTAATAGAATCAAAAATCATGCGACAGAGGGTAGTTTTGCCAACCTGCCTCATACCAGTTATCACTATAACTTCTCTTGATTCTATATATCTGGCAATCTCTTCAAAGACTTTTCTTGGAAATATCATAGAATGAATTTACATAATTATATGAATTTTGTCAACCAATGATTGACATTTTTTATTATCTTTATAATCTTCATTTCTTATCGATGGCAAATCAGGAGTAAGGTATGTTAATATAATAAAATAAACAAAATTAAAATGAATAAAATCTTGTGATAATCTGTGTTAATCTCGTGGTAAAAAATTGAAACCGCAGGATTTTAGCCACAGAATTTCACAGAAGAACACAGAATTATTTATTTCTGTGTTATTGTGTGTTCATCTGTGGCTAATATTTTGGGGGATTAGGGATTAGGATTTTAGCCACAGAATTTCACAGAAGAACACAGAATTATTTATTTCTGTGTTATTCTGTGTTCATCTGTGGCTAATATTTTAGGGGATTAGGAATTAGGAATTAAGGAAGTAGGGAAGATCACAGGATTTTAGCCACAGAATTTCACAGAAGAACACCTAATTCCCAATTCCCAATCCCCAATTCCCAACTCCCAATTCCCAATCCCTAATTCCTAATCCCTAAACACCTCTTTCAGTGAATCCATTCTTAAAAGATTGAAAAGCGCTTTGCCATGCCAGTCAAAGACAGCATTTTTCCTGATAAAATCAATTAAACCATCAGATTTTAATACTTGAATGATATGTTCAATCTGATTGTCATTCAAATAACTGCATAGCTTTTTTACTATGAATCCAGTATTAATTTCAGAGAGTATAAGGTCTTTCCATCTCCTCTCGTAAAGAGAGAGTGTCTCTGCGTCAAACTTATTTTTCTTGAAGGCTCCTTTTATGACATCGCATGCGATTTCAGAACATAAAAGTCCCCAATAAATGCCACCCCCAGTCGTCGTCTTTACTTGACCCGCTGCCTCACCCACAACTATCGCTCTATGAGCAAAACTCCTCGGCACAGCACCCTGAACAATTGGCTTTACCTGTGGTTTCGCATATTTAATTTCTGGAAAATATTTTGCCATAAATTTTTTAAACCTCGTTATGCAATTATCCTCTGCCATAAGCCCGATTTTGTATTTTCCCGGATAAGTCGGGATTAACCAAGCAAAAGCAGAATCAGAAATCTCATTTCCCACAAAAATAGTCAGAGGATGAACATCTTGGATTTCTACCACCTGCTGGATTGCCTTTGTAAATCGCACTGGATAACCTAACTCTGCCTTTTTTGAAAGTGCTGTATTAACTCCTGTAGCAAGCACAACAACTTTTGCCCTATATTCTTCAATTGAATTATCTTCTTTCTTAATGAATACCTGCACTGAATCTTGCTCAATATACAAATCCGATACATATCTTCTGAAATATATTTCTGCACCTTTTGACATTGCTTTCTGTTTTAATTCTTTATCAAAAACACTCCTCTCAATTATATTGGCAAATGGTTTACCATAAGAATAATCTATTGAGTTGCCATAAGGGGATATTAATCTTGCTGTGCTAACCTCTCTAATAATGGAATTAGGTGAAATGTCAAATTTATCAAAAAGCTCAACACCTACAACGCCAGAACAAATTACATCTACTCCAGCATCCTGCTTTGATTCAAAAACGCAAACTTTAAATCCGTATTCAGCCAGCCCCTTTGCTGTGTTAAGTCCGGAAGGACCTGCACCCACCACAATCACATCATAACTTTTAGTATTTATATACATAATTTTATTATATATCTACTGAATTTATTGTAAATAAAATTTT
>CAYREJ010000270.1:0-3288 GCA_964423235.1 uncultured Acidobacteriota bacterium
CAATTTCTTACCTTCTTCTCCTTATCTTTAGTTATAAACTCTTGACTCTAAAGGTGAGATGTGAGGGGTGAGAAGTGAGAATTTAGAGGTTAGAAGTGAGAAGTGAGTAGTGAGAAGTGAGAGGTGAGAGTTAAATTATTATTTATGATTTAATAGTAAAATGGTAAGAGTTTGTGGAACTCTATAAACTCTACAAACTCTACAAACTCTATAAACTCGCTTGAATTCTTTCTTAAAATGTTTTAGAATTCTGCACTTTGATTTAAATTATGGAAAAAAGAATTCCTTTCGTAGATTTAGTTAGCAATTATAAAAAATATAGAAGAGAGATTTTAGGAACAATAGATGAAGTATTTTTATCCGGAAAATTTATATTAGGACCTTTTGTCTGGAAATTTGAAGAGGAAGTTTGCAAATTTTTAGGTAGTTCTTATGCCATAGGAGTTAATAGTGGTACTGATGCGTTAAGAATTGCTTTAAGAGCAATTGGCATTTCCAATAATGATGAAATTATAACCACTCCTTACACATTTGTGTCAACAGCGGAAGTAATTTCAGAACTGGGAGCTAAACCAGTTTTTGTTGATATAGATGAGCATAGCTTCAATATAAACATAACAAAGGTAAAGGAAAAAATAAATGAAAGGACGAAAGCTGTAATAGCCGTTCATTTATTTGGTCTTCCTTGTGAAATAGAAGAGTTATCCAACATTTGTAAACAGAAAAAAATTTATCTCATTGAAGATGCAGCACAATCTTTTGGCGCTATGTTCAATAAAAAATTTGTGGGAACCTTTGGCGATGTTGGCTGCTTCAGCTTTTATCCTACTAAAAATTTATTTACTTATGGAGATGGAGGTTTAATAATTACTAATGATCCAGTAGTAGATAAAAAATGTAGAATGTTAAGAAACCATGGCATTGAAACAAATTATAATAGTGAATTCTTGGGATACAATAGTAGATTAGATTCAATCCATGCTGCTATTTTGCTTAAATTCTTGCCTTTTCTTCCGAGATGGAATAAAAGAAGACGATACTTAGCAAATATTTATATTGAAAATTTAAAGAATGTTCCTTATATAAAACTTCCTGAAGAGATACCTAACTCTTATCATATTTATAATCAATTTACTATAAGAGTAAAAGAGGGGAAAAGGGATTCATTAAAGAATTATCTTGAAAATAAAAAGATATCTACTTTCATTTATTATCCGAAGCCTTTGCATTTAATGAAAGCTTTTTCGTATCTCGGATACAAAGAAGGCGATTTTCCAATTGCTGAGAAAGTATCTAAAGAAGCATTAAGTCTTCCGCTATGGCATAATATGCCAAAATCAATGATTTTAAAAGTATGTGAAGAAATTAAAAACTGGGCTCATTCATAAATCGGTTTATCAAAAGGAAAATCATATAAGACAGCCCTTTTATTAACTTCTTTTAGCAAAGTTGCTAAGAAAGCAGAAAATTTATTAAGAGTGAGATGAAGTGCCTTTTGATTAAGGGTATGGGATAATTCATTATAAAAATTATCAAAATCATACCAATCTTTAAACATGAGAAATTTCATACTTCCTCTTCTAAATAATTCCAATTTGTTTATTAGAGGCTGGATATTTATTTCTGCTTTTTCATAATTAGAAGAATTAATTAGATTCCTTGATATTGTGTAAAGTTCATATATTTCTTCTCTCAAGATTAAAGATTGTTCTAATTTAGTTTGAAAATCTTCAAAAATATCAGTTCCTTGAATGTTTTTATCAAAATATTGGGCTATGGAAACTACTGTCTGTTTAATTGCGTTTTCCATTATTCCACAGCTATTCTCTATCTTCATATATAAATGGGAAGGATGGTTATTTCCTAAAAAACCAACAAGTTCCTTTTTCATAATCTTTTTCATATCCATTGAGATAGAAAAAATAAACCCATCAATCATTTCTATAAAATCTGCTGGCACCTCTTCATTATATAGATATTGTTTTGTCATTAGATCTATTATCTTTTTTATTTCTGCATAAATTAAAACAAAGATAATAAGATACTTCTTTATCTCTATGGGGGCATCAGAAAATATTTTTGCAAATTCCATATATTTTAAAATTCTTAGGAACTTAGCTATAAAAATAGCTACTGACCTCTTAAGGAAATTATTAGAGATACCTCTGATAACATATCTAAGAGCTCTATTATCAATTTTATCTACTACTGCATCTATTGGTCTATTTATCATGTAGTATAAGAAACGATTATTCCTAAATTCCATATTAATTAATTTCCCTACATTTAAAAAAGTAGGAAATGATATATCTTTTTTAATTGTTAAATTATCTATTAAAGTTTTCATTGTAGTAAATATATCGATACTCTGAATAAGCTCTCCATCCGGATTCCCCTCTTTCCAGAGATTAATTAAATCTTCTTTAAATAAAAGTTCACCACTTCTCACTTGATCTAAATAATTTGCAAAACTACTTTTCAAAAGCATTTCTCTATCAACAAGCAATGTGAATATCCTTATTAGTCTACTTATTCCCGCTGATAATACTATGAGCTCCTCTGAATAATCTTTTATACTTATTAAATTTACTTCTTTATCAGTTAAAGGATGATATTCTATTAGAAAAAAATTATTAATCCCCTTCACCCACATTTCCATTTCTATAATTAACTTCCTCTGAAAAGCAGATTTTTGAAGGAACCACTTTCGGAAAGTATTTTTGGGGCTGCTAATTTTATTCATAAATTAGCTAAAATAATTTCTTAGAAGAATTATCAAAGTATATTAAAAACTTTTAACAGCTGCTTCTTCATTATCAAATGTTTCAAATACTGTTAATAAATGAGTTATTTGCAAAATATCATGAATTTTCTTTGTAAGATTAATAAGTTTTAATTGAGCATTATTCCTTTTAGCAGAAGTATAAGCACTTACTAATTCACCAATACCGGCACTATCAATATAGGTTGCTTCAGCAAAATTTAATATTATCTTCCTTTTATTCTCTTTTAATAATTTATGAATAGCATCTCTAAGCTTTATATCTCCTTCTCCAATAGTTATTCTTCCAGAAATGTCAATTATTGATACATCTTTTATTTCTCTAAAATTTAATTTCATTTAAGACCTCCATATTATTAATTTAAAATTATAATCTATGTAATAACTAATTTCAATATTATGCATTGTATTTTGTCAGTTTTTTCCAAAGAACTAATCAAAATGGTTATCTTCCTTCATAAAAACAATATCGTTTAAAATTAAACCACGAGATTAACACAAGATTT
>CAYREJ010000271.1:0-2243 GCA_964423235.1 uncultured Acidobacteriota bacterium
TTTATCTCACCAAGTGCCCATACTGCTTTCTCACGAACATGCCAATTCCCATCTTTCAACGCAGATATGAAATCAGGAACAAATTTCTTTGCTACCTTTTTTGCTCCCCATCGAGGATCTATTCTTCTAAGTGCCCGTATTAATATTTCGCGTGCATATAAGCTCTTATCCTTCAATGCATAGATAAGAGGCTCTATTGCGCGAGGGTCTCTTAACTCCCCTAATGCATCTGCTGCCGCCTGACGCACAGACGAATCCTTCCGCTTCAGTTCGCTGATAAAATTAATCACGGCTTTCTTTGCTGCCTTACTCTTACGCCATTTTGGCTTTATCTCATCAAGTGCTTGCACTGCTGCTTTTCTTACAGAGAATTCCTTATCCTTCAACGCATAGATAAGAGGCACTATTGCTTGTGAGTCTCTCAACTCACCAAGCGCCTTTGCTACCCCATAGCGCACAGATGAATCTTCATCCTTCAGTGCAGAGATAAAATCAAAGACAGCTTTCTTTGCTGCTTCACTCTCACGCCATTTTGGATCTATATTTACAAGTGCAGCTGCTGCTGCATAGCTGACATGCCAATTCTCATCTTTTAGTGCATAAATAAGAGGCTCTAATGCACTTTGTTGCTTTAATTCACGAAGTGCCCAGGCTGCTTTCTCGCGGATATACCAGCTCTCATGTCTCATTTCAGATATGCAATCATCGACAGCTTTCTTTGCTATCTCACTCTCTCGCCATTTTGGATCTACACTTTCAAGCACTTTAACTGCTGCTTGTCGGACAGACCAATTGTCGTCCTTTAATGCAGAGATAAAATCAGGGACAGCTTCCTTTGCTGCTTCACTCTCACGCCATTTAGGATATATACTTTGAAGTGCTTCTGCTGCTGCATAGCTAACATAATAATCTTTATCCTTAAGCGAATAGATAAGAGGCTCTATTGAGCGAGGATCTCTTATGTCCGCAAGCGCTGCTACTGCTGAATAGCGGGTACGCCATTTTTCATCCTTTAATGCAGAGATAAAATCAAAGACAGCTTTCTTTGCTGCTTCACTCTCACGCCATTTAGGATCTATCTCATCAAGTACCTTTGCAGCTGCCTGGCGAACTTGCCAATTCTCATCCATCAGCTCATAGATGAGAGGCTCTAATGCACGAGCATCTTTTATCTTGCCAAGTGCCTCTACTGCTGCCTGGCGAACAGCTGAATCATTATCTTTTAAAGCAATAATAAGGGGCTTTATTCTATTTTTTTCCTGATAGCCGAGGTATCGCAGGGAAAGCTCAACTATTTTTTCATTACCAGATGCTAATCCCCTTAATGATGATACTTTCTCTTCATAAATCTTTTTTTTGGTAATATCAATACCCGCATATTCAACAATGCTCATTGCCATAATTACATCTTCATCTGAAGCAGCAGGTGAACTTTTCAAGGGTGAAATCCTCCTCCTATATATTGAATCCAGGCTTACTCTGGATATATCGTCAGTAACTATCCACACAGCTACCTGAGAAACCACCTTTCCTAGTTCTTTTTCTCCAATAATATTCACAAGATTTATTAAATCCTCAGGTTGAGCTGATACAGCTATGTCAAATTTATTGCTACTTTCTGGAATTTCCTTACCAAAATCCATAGAAGAAGCAGGCACATCATATCTTACCTCCTTCTCTTTGTGAAGGTCTAAGATAATATTTTTTATAGAAATCATATTTTGATAATTCCCTTTCCCAATAAAAAATGTGCCTGCAGGGATTAAAACTTTAAAAGCTTCTTCATCAATTCTTCTTACTTTGACACTTACAGCCTCTAATCCTGCTCCTTCAGCATCAATTTCCAACTTTCCTTTGCTTATAGCTTCAAAAATATTTAATATTTCCACCTGCTGCGGATTATTTTCAGGATTTTTTTGTATATCCTTGCCGCTGCCTGAAGTAATCATTACCAAAAACAAGAAAACCATAATCATAAATTGTTTATAATAGAGTTGAATTGGCATAATAGACACCTAAATATTTTTTTAAGAAGATTTTAAAAGCAATAAAAATACATCCACAGGAATAATTAATATTTCCTCTCTGCCTCCAGCATCTTCCTTGCTCAAAATTAGATACTTCTTCACAGGAGCAATTTTCTTAATCTCTCTTTCATAAATTTGAACTTTATATTTTACTTCTATCCCCAAATGGGAATTTTCTCCTTTGAAGATTGCATCCATTTCTTTGCAGCCCTTATC
>CAYREJ010000271.1:2266-3284 GCA_964423235.1 uncultured Acidobacteriota bacterium
ACGATGCGTTAAAAGATTTGAAATCACTATGCCCTCTACAATCTTCCTCTCTAATTCCTCATCCTGTATTGCCCTAATATTTACACTCAAAACTTCTTCTCCCGTAAGGAAACTTTTGACTGATTGAAAAACCATAGAGTCAAAGAAATAAACCTTCTTGTCTCCCTTAAATTTAAGACAGTTTTTATTAAAATCATAGGCATAGAGGATTAAGCTTATAAAGGAGTATTCTAAATGTTCAAGATAGTCAATTGTATTAATATGGGTTCTTTCTATTTCATGAGAAAGTTTTGAAGAGCTATAGCACGAACTGCATCGCTCTATAATTGCATTTTGATACATCATTATCAAAATATATAATTATTTTATTATTAATGTATCTAAATATAATAAAAGACATGCCGTTGTCAAGCCCCTATAAGCCGAATTGTATCTGGTCAGTTTTCTCTAAAAGCAAGGAAAGATATTAAACCACAGGATTATCACAAGATTATATTAAATAGCAAAACAAATCTTGTGATAATCTGTGTAATCTCGTGGTTTAATTTTAAACAACATTTTTATTTTTCATTTTCGAGTACTTTTTTAAATGATGCAACGAATTCGCAAAATTAGAAAAAGGAATCTGATTTAGACCTTTTAATTCTGCTTTCAAGTAAGGTGTCTAAAAGTATAAGAGAGCAAGTAATTGAGAAAATTCCTAAAATAAATCTTGCATATGGAACCAATATAAGTGCGCTTATTGTTTATGAAGATGAATGGCAAAGGGAGCTTTTTTGTCTTTTTCCTATACACGATTCTATTGATGAAGATGGAATTTTATTATTACTGATAAAGGATACAGAAAGAAATTTATTTCTGTGTTATTCTGTGTCCTTCTGTGGCTAATATTTTTATAAACTCGCCAATTCGCAATAAAATAATATTTTTTCACCACAGAGGCACAGAGAGCACAGAGACAGCAGAATCTATTCTTTCTCTTTATTCTTGGTTTAAAATTGAAACCACAGGATTACAC
>CAYREJ010000272.1:0-3272 GCA_964423235.1 uncultured Acidobacteriota bacterium
ACTGTAGTCTTTTCTGTTGCATAATTTATTATTTTTTTATAAATCATCTGATTTTAATTTATAAAGTGCTAATATTGTTTCTTTTATTTTTTATAGGAATATATGTATCCGGAAAAGTAGAAAGAATAATCGGGAGCAAGGACCCGAGAATAATAGTCATAGATGAGTTCGTAGGGCAAATGATCCCTTTATTTATTTCTAATGATAATTTCTATTATTATATATTTAGTTTCATATTCTTTAGAGTTTTAGATGTTTTCAAGCCTTTTCCTATAAAAAGAATTGAAGGAATGAAAGGTGGCTTATCCGTAGTTCTTGATGATGTAATTGCAGGATTTTATGTTTTTATTTTATTATTAATTTATACTTGGGTTTTGCGGAGTTAATAAAATTTACCTTTCATTTTGGTAGAGATAAAAACTTTGTGATTATGTATTATTATTTTATTCTTATCTTCATTAATGCAATCATTTGTTATGCAATTATATTGCACGCTCCGGCACAAGCAGATACTAAGGACACTCAGAAGCCAGTATCAAACATAACCAGCAGTGAACCCAGAAGTGTGTGGGTGGTAGCATTTGTAAATGTAAGGCAGGCTAAACGAATACCTCATATGAAAGACGAAGAACTTGTTAAATTAATGGGCTTGTCCGAACAAAACATTAAGGGAATTGCCCCCTCGCATTCCTTGGTCTGTGTTAAACCCAGAAAAGGACAAGTTCGATTGGGCTCCTTTGGATAAAATCACAGAATTAAGTAAGAAGTATAAAAAGAAGGTGGCAATTAGAGTATCAGCTGCTGCAAGTATAGATGCTACTCCGGAATGGTTGTGGAACGAGATAGAATGGTGGCCCTGCATAGGCAAAAAGAAAACTGAATTAAATAAGCTTAGGGTACCAAAGGTGTGGGATAAAAACTTTGTAGCCGCAAGAGAGAAACTCATCAAAGCAATAGCCCAAAGGTACGATAATAACGAGACGGTGCAGCGAGTCATGGATACTGGAACAAAAACCATAATGTCGTTGATGAAGCAGTTAAAAATTTTGTTGCAGATAAACGAGCTGAAAGGCATATGATAAAAGCCAATCCAATATCAAAAAAATTAGAAACCATAAAGAGCATAAAGAAAGAATGAACTATGCTGCTCCTTCAATAGATTTTTTTAATTCATTAAGCTTAGCTGCTAACTTAGATTTAAAGCGAGCTGCTTTTCTCCAATGAATAATATTTCGTTTAGCGCATTTATCAGCTTTAGAATAAACCTCTATCAAAAGGCTTTGGGCTTGTTTCAAATCCTTATTTTGAATAGCTAATTTAAATTTTTTGATTAAAGTTTTAAGAGCTGATTTAGCTGCTCTGTTTCTCAAATATCTTTTTCTATTTTTTCTTAATTCTTTAAGAGCTGTTTTTGTATTAGCCATTAATTATAACCTCCTGTTTTAAATTTAAATTATATAATTTTTGCTTTTTGTAATCAACCACTCTTTTCGTAACTGCTCATTTTTTACAAAATTATTGCCTTGAGACTATTTTGTGATTTTTATTGTTTGCAATTTTGTTTAGCATAATTTTACTTTTTCACGCAAAGACGCAAAGCTCGCAAAGATTATTTTCTTTCCTTAACTTCTTATCTTCCTAACTTCTTAACTTCTTTTCACTTTGCGCTCTTTGCGTGCATACTAAAATAATATTTCACGCACAGACGCAAAGCTCATCTTATTTTCCTATCTTCTTAACTTCCTAACTTCCTATCTTCCTAACTTCCTTTTCGTGTTTCCCTTTGTGCTATTTGTGGTTTTAATTTATCTTACCACAGAGGACATAAAGCTATCACAAAGCTCACAAAGATTTTATTGCAAAATGAATGTAAGATTTTATCATTAACCGACTCACTGATTCACTTTTCTTCCTCATATTGCTCATTTTCATATCTTAAGCAACACATTAATTTCCCACATACTCCAGAAATTTTGTTTATATTAAAAGCTAATCCTTGCCTCTTGGCAACTTTTATACTAACAGGTTCAAATTTCCTAATAAAAGAACAACAAAGTATTCTTCCGCAAGGTCCTATCCCACCTACAAGCTTTGCTTGATCTCTTATCCCAATCTGTCTCATCTCAATTCTTGTTTTAAATTTACCAGCTAAATCTTTTACTAATTCCCTAAAATCTATCCTTCCGTTAGCAGTAAAGTAAAATATGGCTTTAGAATTATCTAAAAGAAATTTTACCATTATTAATTTCATAGGCAATTGCCTTACTTGGATCCTGTTTAAACAATATCTAAAAGCTTTTTCTTCTTTTTTCTTTAGCTTCAAGAATTTCTCTTCTTCTTCTGTATCTATTTTTCTTACAAAATTATATAATGAATGTTTTTCACAGGGATGACATAAATTAGCACAAATGCATTCTGCATATTCATTTGTTTCTCCATCCGAAATTAATATGTTGTCTCCAATTTGGATTGAATCCTCTCCTGCATTATAAATTATTATTATTTTTTGGTTTCTTTTTATTTTTCCAACAAAATAATTACTCACCTTTTTCTCCGTTCATAATAATATCATAAAAATTTCTTTTAGGATAATAGCAATAAATCCGCAAATCCCATTCGCTTATCCTTTTGATTCAGCGTTTTTCCATTTTATAATTTTACCATAAAAATTGTATTTTTTAATTGCTTTTCATGCATGATAATCATTATATTTTCCGCCTTGAGGAAATTTCAGTAAAGGTGTTTGTAAATAGTCAGTTTTTTCCAAATCCTAAAAGCCAATGGCAAAAAAATTATAAACCACAAAGATCACATCTATGAGAACAATTGTCAAGTGCTAAAGATAAATTCACCACAGAGACACAGAGAACACAGCAATTATTTTTTTATTAAAAGATAATTAGGGGCTCAATACTGCGAGCCCCTAATTATCTTAATAAAGAGATAAGTTTTTAAGGAGGTTTTTGATGAAGGGTTTTAATTTTTTATCATACTCAAAAGGAATAGGCATTCACTCTTAATTAGAGTGAATGCCTATTATAAATTATCTATAATGAGAAGCCGAAACCATTTACTATGAATTTAGCCATTTGTTCTCTTGAGACTGTGTTGGTTGGACAATAAAGCAATGGAACAGCTTGGCAGCCACCGACAACATTCAATGTGTAAAGCTTTTCTACATAGGGACAGAAGGGATTGCTTGCGGGGACATCTCCAAAGATGCCAGTGCAAGAACCTACTACGCAAGAGCCTGGATTTGAAGTTTCCATACC
>CAYREJ010000273.1:0-3256 GCA_964423235.1 uncultured Acidobacteriota bacterium
CTCTCATCCCGTTGCTCTAAAATATTTAAAGCTATGTCCACCAATTCCGGATCAAATTGTTTCCCTTTCTCTTTAATTAACTCTTCTTTAATTTCATTTAATTGCATAGCTTTCCTATAAGGACGATTAGATAACATAGATTCTATTGCATCTGCTATGCAAAGGATTCTGGAACATTTTGGTATTTCTTCCCCTTTCAAGCCTAAGGGATAACCCTTTCCATCATATCTTTCATGATGATGATATATACATTGTGCTGCTTTATATAACCCTTTAACTTTCTCAATAGAATTCTTTGCAATCACAGGATGCTTCTTAATTTCATTCCATTCTTCATTGTTTAATGCTGAAGGCTTCCATAAGATGGACCTATCAATTGCAATCTTACCAAAATCATGAAGTAAACTTGCTATTTTTAAAACTTTATATTCTTCTTCTTTCAATTTTGCTTCTTCAGCTATTTGCAGAGCTAAAGCAGCTACTCTTTCGGAGTGAGAACTGGTGTAAAAATCTTTTTCTGCTTCCAGCTGGGATAGCATTAAAATAATACTATTTATCATCCCTTCTTTATCAGCAAGTAATTCTGCATTGCGAATCGCAAGAATAGCTTCTAATGCGAAAAGCTTTAAAATCTCTAAGTCCTCTTCTTTTAGTTTCTTAATCTTCTTGTAATAAATATTTAAAATACCATAAGCTTCTTTATTCATTGTTAGTATAGCCGATGCTACCGATTTTATTCCTTCTCTTTCTATTAACACTGGGTCTCCAAATTTATATTTTATAATTTCATCAAAATAATAATATGACTTATAATTTTGTTTTTTTAGAAATTCTGCTGCTTTTTCATAAGGGATGAATTGCTTTTGAACATATTCTTCTGATAGTCCGAACGATGACTTGATTATATAACCTGTTTTTTCTTCATTAAGTAGCATTAATGAAACAGCTTCAGCATTAAATAATTTTGCGCATATATTTACAATAAGGCTAAAAACTTCTTCTAAATTTATTTCGGCTATTATTGCGCGATTCGCTTTCTCTAAATTAAGTAGAATCTCTGTTTTCCTAATGAGTTCTTTTGAAATCAATAATGATTTTAATAAAGAACCAATATGGCTTGCAATATAATCTAAATGGGAAATTTCATAACGGCTGAAGGCAGGCATTTTATTAAATCTTGCTAAATAAATGAAGCCAAAAATTTCATTATTTATAAAAATAGGAGTGCAAGATACTCTCTTTACTTTGAAATAATCTACAAATTTTTTAATAAAATAAGGGTCTTTAGGGGCATCGTTAGTCCAATAAGTTTTTTTTGTCTGCATAGCTTTATAGGCAGCGCTTTGTTCAATTAATTTAAACTGAAAATATCTGATTTCTTCTTGATTTACTTTGTAGCCCGGACCGATTGCTGATACCATATCGTTCTCTTTATCATAAACTGTTACTGCTCCTATGTTTGCTTTCATTAATCTGCATATTTCTTGAACAATGTCTCCGAAAATTTCTTCTATTTCCTTTGCAAGATTTATTTTAGCTATTACTTTTATCAATTCATTATAGCGGTAATGCTCATCAATTAAAGAAAGAAATGAAAAAAGTATATTTTTATAACAACTGATTCTTCTTTTTAGCTTCTTTAATTCTTCTGCAGATATTTCTATTATGAAGCCTTTATCTTTTTTAATAGCTTTGAAATAACCTTCCAATTTTTTTTCTTTTTTAATGCTCTCCATTAATCTCTCATTAGCAGGTATCAATACACCGCTAATATATATATAAACTTTTTTAACATTTATACCTTCAGCGAGGAAAAATTTCTTAATATTTTCTACTACTTTCATTCTAAAAAACATTTTATCATAAAAGCCATAAAATCACAAAGCCAAAATTTTACAAATGGTAAATTAAAATACAAGAATTATCTAAAGAAAAACTTAGTTCCTCGCAAAGACGCAAAGATAAAAAAGAATAAAATATGACAGAAAATAATCTTTGCGTACTTTGCGTCTTTACGTGAAAAAATGATTTGAATATCCTCGCAAAAACTCAAAGAACGCAAAGAATAAATATCCTTTCTTGACATCAATCTCAAGAGTCCTCCATTTCTTTCATCAGCTCGGATATTTCAGTTAAAAGCTATTCTCGACCACACTTGCACTTTCTTGATTCCCGTTTTGATATCGTCCGCCCATGATATTTAAAATTACTTCCTCATATGGATATTTAATTAGGATTTTTGAGGATTTAGCTCTCATGATTCACACTCCCAATATTTTGCTCTCAGTTAGCTTCAATTCATATGTTCTCGCATACCATTGCGATACTTCTTCATAAGTTATAAAATGGGTTATTCCTTTTATAGGTTCGAAACCAGAAAATTCCATCTTGGATAAAAATTCTCTTTGTCTCTCTTTATGCGAAACAATATACATCTTCACTTTAAAATCTTGAAGCTCCAAAAACTTTAACAAAGCATTTTTAAAATCAGTGGAGTGTTCTATTTCAAAAATAAAAGCAGGAAAATTTCTTTTGTTGAACCAGAATACATCAATGGATTGAACTTTTTGTATGACTTCTTCATAAGTGAATTTTAAAATATCATCCAGATTGACTAATTCCCTTAAAGGCTTATCCAAAAATTTTTTATTTTTATCTTGCATTGGAATATATGTCTTGAATCCTTTAAGATTGCCAATTTCAATAATCATTCCTTGGTAATAAGAATGCGTAAATTTTCCTTCTTTTTCTACTTCTTTATCTTCCTCAATTAATGAAAGTATTTCGTCAGGAAGCTTATCTTTATAAGTTTTCAATGCCCACAAACCAGGCTTTATTTTGAAAAAGAAACGTTTGTCCTGAACAATTCTGCGAATAGTTGCAAATGGTGTTTTAGTTTTCCAAATAACATTTGGCACTTTTAAAACTTTTTCATACAAATAACTCAAAGTAGCATATCCTCTGTTATCTTCCATAACTTTTATTACTGCTTCATATTGTTTCATAAAAAAATCCTCCGTTCATACCAGAACCCAGTAATTTTGTTGCTATTTGATACAAAATTCTCTTAATTTGAAACCTGCTTCTAAAAACACATTTTTTTAATCCAATTGGAATAATATGTTTTTTTCTATTATCTCCATAGAGTATTGCAAATTTTTCCCGGCTTTAAGAAAGCAATAACTTTAGCTCGCTAACTTTCTCATCCTTTAATCCTTCTAACATTATATTAAAAAAAAATAAAAATCAAGTCCAT
>CAYREJ010000274.1:0-3251 GCA_964423235.1 uncultured Acidobacteriota bacterium
TATAATTTTTCTTGATCCTCCTTTTGGATATGGGAATAAAAAAATAGAAGCTCTAATGCATAAATTGATCAGAAAAAATTTGCTATTAGGAGATGGCTGCTTAGCTGTTCGTTATGAGAAGTATTATGGTAAAATTAAAATAGATATTGACCATCTGAGATTAATAAAGGAATTTAAGAATTCAGAATGCTATCTGGACATATATAAATTTAATTAAAAGGGATGAGAAGCTTATTTTTAATATCGTTATTTGTATTTTTTATTATTGGTTGCCAAAGCAATGATGATAATAAATTCTTTCAAGGGAAGATAAAAAAAAATGGTACTTATATAAAAATACCTTCTTTTTTTCAAGGGAAAATAGCGTTTCAATCAGACCAAGATGGAGATAATGAAATTTATCTTTTAGATAAAAATGGGATTAAAAAATTAACAAATAATAATTATCAAGATGAGTATCCGATATTGAGTGAAGATGGAGAAAAGATAATTTTTCAAGCAAATCCTAAAGGTAATAAAGATTATGACATTTTTATAATGAATAAGGACGGGAAGTCCTTAATGCCAATTTTAAATTCAGAAGATTGGGAAGGAGAGGGAAGTTTTTGCAATAACGAAAATTCGGAAATAGTTTATACTAAGAACCAAAGCGAAATATATCTATATAACATTAAGAATAAGGAAAACATAGCTTTATTAGAAGCATCACGCTGGCGCAGCATTGTTCCCATATGCTCTCCAAGTTATGATTATATTATATTCACGAGGAAAAGGCTATTGGGATGGGATATTGCATTGATAAAAAAGAATGAGGAGCAGATAAAATTTATTACTGAAGGTGGGAAGAATTGCAGAGGGCGCTGGTCTCACAAAGGAAATAAAATAGCTTTTGTTTCAACCAGATATGATAAAAAAG
The DNA here is from genome assembly GCA_964423235.1 of uncultured Acidobacteriota bacterium. Taxonomy (GTDB): domain Bacteria; phylum Acidobacteriota; class HRBIN11; order MFGW01; family MFGW01; genus CAYREJ01. The sequence goes on from CAYREJ010000274.1 coordinate 917, forward strand.
GTGATATATGGATAATGAATACTGATGGTTCTAATCAAGAAAGGATGACTTATGAAGATACAGGAGATTATTATCCGGCTTGGTCTCCCGATGATAAATATATTGTCTATTCTTCTTCAACTTCCGGAAAGAATAATTTTGCTTTGTGGATAATTGAGCTTAAAAGCAAAAGAAAATGGCTAATTTATGATTCAGCTGGTGATGAAAGATTTCCTTCTTGGAGCAAGTAATCAACTCAGCGGAAATTAATTGATGCAAATCTTATAAAGAGGGATTAATAAGCCCTTTCTTTTTTAATTTTTCGACTTTCCGATAAATATCCTGAGCAGCTTCGGTAATAGTATTTTGCAATAATTTACTTTTTTCTGATAAGCCACTACTTATCTCTTTTATTGCTTTTATCCATTCTTTGTTCAACCTTGACCAATTTTTTAAAATGTAATGCCCATAAATTTTAAGAAAAGTATTACGCCAATCAAAATAATTAATTCTCTTCAAAACTTCTTTCCAAGAATAGAATTTCATTAAGCCTTTTATGATCCCCCATTGCAAATCAAAGGGAGACATTCTTAATGGTTTAAAGACGGCATAATGTCCGTCATATTTACTCCAATCAAAAGTAAGTATTCTATTATCATCCTTAATTTCTTTGTAAATTGCGGTTCCCGGTAATGGAATAAGAGCCATTAATTGAATGGTTTCTAAATCAGTTTTAATTGCAAAATCTGTTGTTTTACTAATTACTTCTTTTGTATCAGCATCAGAACCTAATACGAACATTCCATGAATATTAATATCATATTTATGTATAGTTTTTATAGATGATTCAATATCTTCCAATGATTGTTTTTTTTGAAAACATTCAAGAGTTTCCGGATTAATTGATTCAAACCCGATATAAAAGAAATCAGCCCCAGCTTGCTTCATTAAATCCATCATTTCACTATCTTTAGCTATCTCAGCTCTTATTTGAGCTCCCCATTTAAATTTTAACTTTTCACTAATTATCCTTTTAAGAAGTGCTTTAGTTCTTTTAGGATTAGCAGCAAAATTATCATCATAAAAGAAAAACCAATCGCATCCTTTATTTAATAGAGCTTTAAGCTCCGAAATAACTCTTTCTATAGAATTAGTTCTATATCCTCTGCCAAACATTTTATTAACTGTGCAAAAGGTGCAATTATATGGACATCCACGCGAGGTAATTATGGGAGTGACATCCTTAGGAATTTCACCAACATAAAGGGATAAGTCCGGAGATGGAATAGAATCTAAATCCGAAACAAAACTTGCAGGCGGATTATGAATTATCTTGCCATCACAATGATAAGATAAGCCTGGAATTTTATCAAATCCTGTTTTAGCCTCCAGTGCTTTAAAAAATGGGACTATAGTTTTATCAGCTTCTCCGCGAAAAACAAAATCACAATGCTGCAAAGCTTCCTCCGGTATAAAACTAACATGAGGTCCCCCCATAAAAATAACTGCTTTTGAATTCTCTCGAATAATGTCAGCTATCGCGTACGCCCTGGGAGCCGTGCAAGTTAAAGTAGAAATTCCAACAGCATCAGCCTTGAATAGTTCATTAAAATCTAAGTTTGCCAAATTCTCTGCATAAATGCATATATCATGACCCGCTTTCCTTAATATAGCTCCTAATATTGCTAATCCTAATCTTGGAATCTTAAATAAAGAATATACATTATATCCTGAGGATTTTGGTTCACATAAAATAATTTTCATAATTCAATTAATTTTTTTCCCTTCAGGCGATAAATCTTCTATTTTTTTTAATTCCTCTAAATAAATCAATCCATGCCCTTCATTTAATTTTCCCATCATCATTTCAAAAGTAGCTACTTTTTCTTTTAGCTTTTCATTCCATTGAAATAATTTTTTATATTCCCTAATAATAAACTTATATTTCATACTTCTGGTCTCACTAATTCGAGCCAAACTTTTATTTACTCTCTCATTTATATTTTTGGCTCGCGAATGAAATCTTGCTAAGCTTTCTTCTGTATGAATGTACTTGAATGATTCCTCTAAAGATTCATTTATACTTTTTAGTTCTTTATTCATCTCCCGTAAACTTAAATATAAGAGAAATGAGTTAAATAACAACCATCCATATAATTTATCTTTAATGTATTTCTTCAGTTTCTGGAACATTTTATAATAAATTAATCTATAATAAAATTTGAGGAAAGTCAAATAGAGTTTATAGAGTTTGTAGAGTTTATAGAGTTGAGAGTTCCTCAATCTATTACCATCAGAAGTTTTATTGCAGCCTAATTGAGGGAATAAAGTGAATGGGCTAATATATTTGAGAGTT
>CAYREJ010000275.1:0-3247 GCA_964423235.1 uncultured Acidobacteriota bacterium
CAGTCAATTCCTTTATTTCTTGCTCGCTATCATTTAATCCCGGAATAAGCAAAGTAGTTATTTCAAACCAAACTTTTGATTCTTTCTTCATTAATTTCAATATATCTAATACAGGCTTCAAATGAGATAAGGTATACTTCTTATAAAATTCTTCTGAAAAAGATTTTAAGTCTACATTAGCAGCATCAATATAATCATAAACATCATGAAATGCTTCTGGGGTTATATAACCGTTAGTAACCATTACAGTTTTAATATTATACTGATGAGCAATTTTAGAAATATCTATTGCATATTCTGCCCATATAGTAGGCTCATTATAAGTAAAAGCTATTGCAGGACAATTATACTTTAAAGCTGCTGCTACTACTGTTTCCGGTTCCCATTCTTTTGCTAATCTATGATGCTCCTTAGCTTTAGAAATATCCCAGTTTTGACAAAATAAGCATCCTAAATTACATCCTACATTACCTAAAGAAAGAATATTTGTAGAAGGATAAAAATGATAAAGAGGCTTTTTTTCAATAGGGTCTATATTTACTGCAGTTGGATAACCATATCCCAATGTCCATAGCTTTCCATCTTGATTCTTGCGAATTACACAAAACCCTATTTGATTAGGACCTATCTTGCAATACCTCGGACATAAATAACATTCTATCTTGCCATTTATTGATCTCCACCATTGCGCTTCTTTCATCTTTCCCCCTCTTTTAATTATTCAAGAAAGAATTAATGATTTCCTCCATTATCATTTGTTCTAATGGATATTTTCTTTTCTTAATATTATTCTTTCAACAGCATTTTGTCAATTTTTTCCTCTGTAATTATTCAGTTTTCTCCAAAGAACTAATCAAAATGGTTATCATCCTTCATAAAAACAATATCGTTTAAAATTAAACCACGAGATTAACACAAGATTTTCTTTTTCTGTGTTAATCTGTGTTAATCGCATAAAAAAAATCTTGTGATAATCTTATGATTTAATATTTTCCCTTGCTTTTGGAGAAAACTGACAAGTTCCAAAGGGCACAAACTTCTCACCTCTCACCTACTATCCGAAGAATCCAAAAACCTAATTTCACTATCGCTCAATATCCATAATAACCCTTTGAATTGCTGACGAGATAATGATTTTATCCCTTTAGGAATAGCGGATATCTCACCCTCTTTCAATGAAAATTGCTCAATTAAAAAAGGAAACCCTCCTTTTGCTTGCCAATATAAAAAAATATTAGATACTTTCTCCGCTTTAATTTTATACCTATTAATATTTGGCATAGATGAATCATATAATAACCCTTTAATTAAATAGATTCCTTCATATGCTTTAAACGGGTTTTTTACTTCAACTTCATAATAATAAAGAATTTTATTCTCCTCCGAATCAATACATAAACCTAAAATCAAAAACGAATTCGTTTCTGAAAGCAAGTTATTATAATTAAACCATCCAAACAATTTTAATTCTTGGCTACTTATCATCGCCCTTAAATATGGAGATGGAAATCCCAGATCACTCAAAATTAAATATCCATCCTTTTTATGCATTTCAATTCTTTCACTATGAAAAGAAAATAAAATATCTTTAGGAAAGCGCTTCTCTTTATTAAGATATAGCTGAAAAATAAATATTAATTTTTTAGAATTTTCAGGCAGTGGAAGCTTTATCTCCTTTTTTTCAAAAGAAACAGCATTGTAAAATTTAACTAATTTATATGAATAATTCAGATTTAAAAACCATTTGAGAGGGTTGAATTTGCTTGCAAATGTATTATATTTAAAATTAGTCTTTACCGCATCGGGGTGTTTCATAAAATAATCTATCATTGTGAAAGGAGTAAAAAATTCACCATTTGCTTTATTTGCATTGCCTAAATACAGAAAATATAAAAACAATGAATATAAAAAAATCAATGAACAAACAGATAAGAGGGCTTTGTTAATCTTTTTAAAAAAATAACCAAATCCAATAATATAAAAGGGAATATTAATCAAGAAATACCTTTGACCAAAGCTATTCCCTGCCCACCAAGCTATATAAAAACTTAGTCCGAAAGTAAATAGAATTAAAGATGAGATAATTAATAACTTAATTTTCTTATCAATATTACTATATAAAATACCAATAAATCCCATAAGAAAAAGAGGATGCCAAATAAACAATCCTCTCAATGGATGAAAATAATAGAAAGAGACCCTTCGTAATACAGATATAATGGTTTCCCCTAAGCTTAAATTTGTCAAGAATTGATGCGAAGTATAACCACTCTTTAAAAAGCCTCCTAAAATATTATAATTGTAGTAAAACAATAAAATAATAATAGGGATGCTTCCAATCAAAAATAACGAAATAGCTCTAATGAAAGAAAGGATTTTCTTAATAGATAACTCTGCTTTTAACATCGAATACAAGGCAAGAATAAAATAAGCTGTAAAGTTTATATACCTTATCCCTACCAACAAAGAAAACAAAAATCCTAATATAATGAAATAAAGATGTGAATCAAATTTCTTTTTTAACCAAATCAAAAGAAAAAGGCTGGAAAGAAATATTTCTAAGTTATGAAGGAAGAAATAATAAAAGGTAGCATAACATAACCAATGAGTTCCGAAAAAAAATAAAATAATAATAAAGATTATTTTTTTATCTTCATAGGAAAATATTTTTTTAATGATAATATGAATAGTAATAAGAGAGAGGAATAAAAAAAATATATTGGCAATCCAAATGCTAAGAAGCCTTCTAAAAGGAATTTTGTAAAGAGGAGAGAATAAAAGATCATTAAGCTTAAGAAAATTACAATCTTTCAATAAATCAGAAATTAAAAAGAAAGGATAATAAAACAAAGCAGAAACAGGGGAGTATGGAGTAGCAAGTTTGAATTTATCAGAATGCGGCAAACCGATGGACCTTTTATGAAGATAAGCATCAAGATAAATTTCATTTTCAATTGAAAGCTCAGAATTATAAAAAGCTTCATCCACTGCATAATAAAGAATACCATCACTCTTTATATCAAAGTTTGCTAAAAATAAATAAGAAAAAAGAGCAATTAAAAAATAGATTGTGATAATCTTATATATAGAAAGCATTGGAGCTAATATTATAAATAAGCTTCTTAATAAATTCCATCATTCCTATTATAATTAGCCACAGAATAACACATAAATTTACAGAAGTTTTTTATTCTAACCTATGGAAATCTGTGGCTTCATCATAACTAGTTAGTTTTCTCCAACAAAA
>CAYREJ010000276.1:0-3241 GCA_964423235.1 uncultured Acidobacteriota bacterium
AATATCTTATGTAAATCTTGTAATAATCTTGTGGTTTAATATCTTTTCTTGCTTTTGGAGAAAACTGACCAAATACTATAAGGCACATTGAAAAAAATTAATAATTATGATAGGATACTCATAAATAATGAAGAAATTCGCTTTAATATTATTTTTCTTTGCATATTCAAAATACTCCATAGCTGAAATTCCCATTATAAAAACAGAAGGAGTAATCTCTCATGATTTAGTTATAAGAGGTATCAATCAAGTCTGTAAAGAAAAGAATATAGTATTAAATTTAAAAAAAGATTTATCTAATGAGCAAGAAGTATTGGCTTCTTTAGAAAAAATCAAAACAACTTTTTACATAATAATAGGAGATGAAGCAGCAGAATTTGCATTACGAAATTTACAAGGAAAGGACTTAATTTATTCTATGGTATTAAACCCTAAATATAATTTTGGAAAAAGAAATACTTTTGGAATAGATGTTTTGATTAATGTGCAAGAATCATTTGAATTTTTGAAAATGATTAATAAAGATATTAAGACTATAGCTTTAATATATGGCGAAAATGAGAATGAAGCTTTAGTTTCATATGCTTCAGAAATTGCTTCTAAAAATAATATATCCTTACTGGCAAAGGGTCTGAAAAGTGAACAAGATATTGTTTCTTTGATGGCTGAAATAGTTCCTAATGCTCAAGCATTAATTTTATTACCATCTCGGATAACGGTAGTGCCAGAGGTCTCAACTTATATAATTCAAAAATCAATAACAAGCAAAATTCCTGTTATCGGATTGGCAGAATTATATCTTCAATATGGAGCTCTTTTGACTTTATCAATCAATCCTTTGACTGTAGGAAGTGCCCTTGGTCAATCCGAATGCATGGTTGCAAAAGGCGAATCTATTTCTAAACTAAGAATCCTCAAGCCTACTTATGTTTCAATTGCTATTAACCTAAAAGTAGCTGAATTATTGAAATTAAATATCCCCGATAAAATTAAAGAACAAGCCATCAAAGTCATCCAATAATTCTTTTATTTATTACTAAAGAAAGAATAAACATTTCCAAATGAACCGAAATTCATTCCTTAGTAATAAATTTAGGGGCGGCATCTTCTACACGGGGCGAATCCTTGATAGAAAGCTTCCTTTTTTGAATGAAAAATGATTATATTCCTTTTATAAATTCTCTTTGCCCAAGGACAATTGGGACTATGGAATCTCATCCCTTTTTTACTTGCAATATAATAATTGCTAGTATCATCAAGAATAATCCTCCAGATTCCGCTTCGGTTATCAATAGCATATCTTTGTGCTTCAAGAAGCTTTTTAAAAAGCAATGTTTCAAATGGATGAGGATATAAATAAGCTAATCCCTTTCTTACTATTTCTTCATTTAAACATTTCCCATCAACAGTATATACATAAGCTAAAAGCCTATTATAATTATCATACTTTACTATATCATATTCTAATTTTACTTTTTTCCCTTCCACCATTTTTTTATTATATTCCTTTGCTTCATAATAATAATCATCACCCTTTTCAGGCGCATCAATACCTAAATACCTTAGGTATTGATTATCATTTATTATTACCGTATCTCCATCAATCACTTTCTTTACATAAATATAATCTGAAGGATATATATATGTAAAAATTAAAAAAATTATTAAAGTAATATAATATTTTTTCATTCAAAATATTTTTGCTTTTTATGATTTTAGCTATTGTGCTTTTTAATTCTCTTTAATGCAATTAGCTTTCAGCAAGGCTAAAATCAATTTTCTATAATAAATGTAGGCACAGAACCACCACCAGCAGTTACATTAGCCAAAGCAGAAGCTGATAATCTTGCTAAAAACCCTCCTATCTCAGCTCCAAAAACAAAAGGGTCTAAATCAATAATTAATTCATCAAACTCTAATTTATCCCTAAAAATTGGAAATGGTTCAGTAGGAATCTCTACCCTCTCTTGAACAATAAAATAATTATTGAGAGCTTCATTAATTTTCTTTTCCCATTCTTGTTGCTCAGTTAAATGACCAACAATTATTCCTTTACCACCATATTCATCATTCGGTTTAATAACTAAATTATTTTTATTTTTCATAATCCAAGGAATTAAATCAATCTTCTTATCTTTATAATAAGTATAGCTATCTTGTATTTTCCTTGTCCATGGAATATGATTTTTTATAATTCTTTTTTCTTCCGCAGTAAACCAATTAGCATACTTTTCATGAGTGAATATCATAAATAAAGATTTCTTATGCGCCAATTTAGACCGAAAAGAATTTATAACACACACATCCCTATTTCTGTACGCTTCAAACAAGGGTTTTACTTCATCAAACTTTTGTATAAATTCATTCGTCAAAACTCTCCTATAAACTAAATCAATTTGAAAATCTTTATAATAAAGGCTTTTACTTCTATATTCTAAATCTCGAGGGTCAGCAATTACTGCTGGATAACCATTATCCTTAAAATATTCGCAAAATATTTCAAATTCATATCGCGTGGGAACTTCCTTCCAATCAACTATAGCTATATTTATAGTACTTTTATTTTTTTTATTTCCCTTCCATTCTTTATAAGCTTCAAGCAAAGCATTCAATAAAATAGGTCTAACCGAAAAAGTTTTAATTTTGTATTTTTTTTGCAATTCCTTCATAAAAGGCAATCTATTATATATTTCGCTCATAACATCACAATAAGCTATTCCAGCAGGACATTCAGCATTTAATTCCACAAATTTTATTTTCCCATTTTTATGAAAAGAATCCCAACGAGCTGTAATAGAAATTCTGCTTATACCAGGCTCTATTTTTATTAAATTTTTTTCTTCCTCAATCAATCCTATATCATCTAATAAATTTGCATTAGACAACAAAGCCTCTTTTACTTTACTAACACAATTCCGCAATACAGAGCATACCTTTTTATATTTCTCGGCAACCGATGCCTTTAGAAAATTAGCCCTCAAATAATTAGAAAGCAAACGCCCACCATAAAGAGCTTTTGCTTCAATTAACCTTTGAGAAAGTTCTTCTGCGATTTTTTTTAAATCTTTTTCTTCCGTTTTTATAACCAAATCATGATATTCCTTTATTACTTTATTCATAAGATTCACCTTCCAAAAGTTTTAAGATATTTTAGCATAATATTTAAAATAACAAAAACTGTATTTGGTCAGTTTTCTCCAAAATTATTGCTTTGAGGATCCTTTATTGAATTTATTGCTTA
>CAYREJ010000277.1:0-3240 GCA_964423235.1 uncultured Acidobacteriota bacterium
ATTCCTAATTCCCAATTCCCATGATATAATTCAGTTAAATTGCAATAAAATGAAAGGTAAAGAAGCGAAAAAATATAAGAAGGGAAAAGAAAAATTATTAATAAAAAGGGATCTTAAGTTAGATTTAAAAGAAGAAGAGAAGAAATTAGCAATTCCTTCTCAGATATGGTTGATTGCAATAATATTGATTTGCTTAAAGGGGTTTCCGGCAATAATCCCTTTTATTTTTACTCTGGCACCTAAAGATGTTGTTTATTTACCGATAGGCTACATTCCAAAAGATTGGTTTCAATATACATCATTGATACATGAAAGCGCCTATTCCAACAATTTCTTTTTATACAATCCTTTTACTACTGAAACACAGGATGGACGATTCATTTTGTTATTCCATCGTTTTCTTGGTCTTATTCATTCTGCAACCGGAGCAAATGTATTTTGGCTATTAGAGGTAAGTCGTATCCCTTTGATTTTCATATTTATGATGATTTTTTGGAGGTTTTCCTCTAAAGTTCTTAATGATAGAAAACATTGCTTATGGGCTTGTTGGTTAGTAGCTTTTTCAGGTGGATTAGAGTTTTTCTTAATTTTTGCAATGCCTAAATTAAATATTCCTCAAGCAGCAGCACAAGAAGTTTATCAACAGCTTTGGCATTTATATGGCTGGAATACTTTTGAATCACTTTACAATCCTCTATGGATTGCTTCATTAGTTTTACTTCTTATTTTTCTTGAGATTCTATTTAAAACCGTTGATTCTTTTAAAATAAAAGAGTTTGCTTTGATTAGTTTTGGGATAATTATATTATGGTTTGTTCATCCTTATTCGGGATTGGCTGCCGTAATGATTTTCTTAGGATATATTATCATAAGCTTAGTTTTTTCTAATCCATATTTCATAAGGAATATAGTTTTAAAAAAAATACTTGCTCTTTTGTTCGGCTTATTAATAATTGCATGGGTAGTTCATTGGCAAATGAAGGATCCGGTTTTTAAAAGAACCTCCGGAAGCTTCTTCGGGGTTCAAGATGCTTCTATATTTTGGTATCCATTAACTTACGGTATTTTGCTTTTATTTTTTATTTTTGGACTAAAAAGGATGATGGAGGAAAAAAATCCGTGGCTGTTTCCTATTGCTAGCTGGGTTATAACTATTATGATTTTGCATAGTTCTCCTATATTGAACGGGTATAAATTCGTTATGTATCTTCATATTCCGATATGCATAACAGCAGCTCCTGCTGTCGCAAATTGGTTATCTGGGCAAAAAAGGAACATGTTCGGATATATTAAATCCTTTATAATCTTAATTTTAATTTTTATCTCGGCAGTCTTTGTGACTCAGGAAAGCATAAGAGAAGTTAAAGCCTATGGCATACCTTCATCTTGGCTATTAGTAATTGAGAAGATGAAAGATTTGCCTGCTGGTAATGTCTTAGCTCCTATGGCTATAAGCAATATTTTGCCTTCCTTCACGCCTCATAGAGTATTTAACGGACATTGGTTTATGACACCTGATTCAGATTTGAAAGCCCGCTTCTATGAAGCCATCATGCAGAATCCGAGCGCCTATTCTGTAGAAATAATTAATCTTATTAATACCCAAAAAATTAAATATATAATTCATCCTGCTCAATACGCTGATGAGTTTAAAAATATCTTAAAAGACAAAATAAAGAGCTATTATTTATTTAAGGATTGGGTTATATTCATACTCTAAAAAGTGAGAAGTGAGAAGTGAGAGGTGAAAGGTGATAGGTGATAGGTTATAGAAGAGACTGAGCATTTACTGACTTCTCTAATGTTTTTATAATTAAAAAGTGTTATATTAATAAACGATGATTTTATTAGCTATTGAAACATCTTGTGATGATACGGCAGTAGCTATCTTGGAAGATGGTTTTTATTTAAGAGGAAATGTCGTCTCATCCCAAGTTAAGATACACGCGCCTTATGGAGGAGTTGTTCCAGAAATAGCATCGCGCCACCACCTTAAGAATATAATTCCAGTTTTTAATCAATGCCTAAAAGAAGCTGATATTGAGCTGAAAGATATTGATGCTGTCGCTGTTACTGTCGGTCCAGGTTTAGTTATATCTTTATTGGTAGGAATTAATTTCGCTAAAGGCTTGGCTTACGCATTAAAAGTTCCTTTAATTGCAGTTAATCATTTGATTGCTCATATTAATTCTGCTTATTTGGAAAATTTTGATATTCCATTACCTTATTTAGCTTTAGTAGCATCCGGAGGGCATACAAATATTTTCTATTCTGAGGATAATTATCATTTTAATTGCATTTCTAAAACAAGAGATGATGCTGTTGGAGAAGCTTATGATAAAGTAGCAAAATTTTTAAATTTATCTTATCCGGGGGGACCAATTATTGATAAATTAGCTCAAGAAGCAGCTCCTTCTGAATTAAAATTCCCTATTGCAAAAATGTCTGATAACTCATTGGATTTTAGCTTCAGTGGATTAAAAACTGCTTTTTATTATTATGTAAAAAAACAAGATTTGTTAAATAAAATAAAAGAAAACAAAAATTTATTGGCTTCACTTTTAGCAAGTTTTCAAGAAGCTGCTATCGGAGCAATTGAAGAAAGATTAACCCGCGCGATAGAAATGTATAAACCGAAATCATTAATAATTTCCGGTGGTGTAGCTTGCAACAGTCTTCTCAGGAAAAGAAGTATAAGTTTAGGTGAAAAGTATGGGATTAAAGTATTTATTCCGAGTCCTCATTTTTGCACAGATAATGCTGCTATGGTAGCAGCTGTTGGTTATAGGAAATTTTATAGAAAAATTTTTGCTCCCTTATCTATTGATGCTTATTCCATATATTATGAATATTAAATAGTTTATAGAGTTTGTAGAGTTGAGAGTTTATAGAGTTCCACCAATTATGATTACTTTTCAGGAATATAATTTTTTATAAGGAATGATTGATTAGGTTATATCATTGAATAAAGTAAATAATAAGGGATAAAGGCAAGAAATGGTGGAACTCTCAACTCTATAAACTCTACAAACTCTATAAACTCTATTTTTTGCTTTTTTAGCAAATTTATTATATAATAATAACTTGAGAATGCAGTTCTAAGAAAATTGGAGGAAAGATTTTAAATAAACCCTGCACCAAAAGTGAATGGTTGCTGGGCAATCATATATACCTCCCTCTAAACCTTATCTCTCTCTCTTTCCCCATGGCTTACCCTTTACTATTTGCCCAGCAACCAAT
>CAYREJ010000278.1:0-3175 GCA_964423235.1 uncultured Acidobacteriota bacterium
ATGAAGGATGATAACCATTTTGATTAGTTCTTTGGAGAAAACTGACTAACTACTTTCTTTACATTTTGCAAAAATTATAAAAATTAATTAATATGTTAAATTAAAATATGACAGAAAGATTATATCAATTAGATTCATACATAACGGAATTTGAAGGGAGAATAGTGAAGAAAGAGAAGACAGAAGAAGGTATTAGAATAATTTTGGATAAGACTTATTTTTATCCTATTTCTGGCGGGCAGCAATGTGATCAAGGATTGATGGATAACATAAGAGTAAAAGAAGTAAAGGAAGAAGGAGAAGAAGTAATTCACATATTGGAAAATGAACCTAAATCAGAAATTGTGCATTGCATCATAGATAAAGCAAGAAGGTATTCTTTTATGCAGCAGCATACCGGACAGCATATCTTATCTCATTGCTTTTTAGAAAGGATGGATGCTCCTACGATTTCAGCTCACATGGGAGAAACAAGAAATACTATTGATATTAAAGCCTCTTTTTTAAATTGGCAGGATATTATTGAAATAGAAAATCTTGCTAATGAAATAATATTTAAAGCTATTCCTGTAAATATTCATTTTTTTAATAGTATTGAAGAATGTTCTTTTAGATTAAGGAAGGAACCTAAGTTTGAAGGTAGGTTAAGAGTAATTGAAATTGAAGGTGTAGATGCTTCAGCCTGTGGTGGAACACATTGCAGAAATACCAGAGAGGTAGGGCTTATAAAAGTTATAAATTTTGAAAAATATAAGACCGGCTACAGGATAGAATTTCAATGTGGGGATAGAGCTTTAAAAGATTATCAAAATAAGTGTATTTTAGTTCATACTCTAAAGATAGAATTAAATTCCACAGAAGAACAATTAATAAATAATGTAAGAAGGATTAAGGAAAATGAACATAATCAAAGGAAGGAGATAGAATCGCTCAATTGGAATTATTTAGAGTTGTTATCAGAATTGATAGTGAAAGAGCATATTCAAAATTCAGAAAAGATATTAATAAGAGAATTCAAGGATTACAATCTTGAGAATCTTAAGAGGATAGCTTCCATAGTATCAGATAAGATAGAAGTTCCAATTATATTTTTTAGTAGAGGGGAGAGAACGAATTTAATAATTGCCAGACATAAAGGAGGTAATTACAGCATAAAGAAGGAGGCACTAGAGGTATTAAATCAATATAATTGGCGAGGCGGGGGCAATGAAGATATGATAATGGGAGCTTTATCAACGGAAAGTAATATTGAAGAATTAATTGAAAAAATAAAAGAAAAAATAGCAATACAATTATGAATATCTCCTGAAAGAGGAGGAAAAGGAGGTAAAAAAATTATGGCGAGAAAGAAAACAGAAAAGGATAATGAAAAGGCGAAGGTTGCGGATTTAGCGGGACCTGGTATAGGAAGTTATGAAGAGTTGGAAAAGATATTACCGAATGATTATCAATCTTTGCTGGACCCGAAGGAGACACAGTGGGCAATTACAGCCCTGAAGAGGTACATAGAAGATAATTTATGCAAGGAACTGAACTTGTTCCGGGTAGAAGTTCCATTGATAGTAAATGCAGAAAGTGGAGTAAATGATTTATTAGATAGGGATGGTTCGAGGACTCCGATACAATTCCATATATCCAATGATTACGATAAGCATCCGATAGAAGCACAAATAGTTCAAGCTGCGACAAAATGGAAGAGAATGGCTCTTAGGCAATTCAATTGTCAAGTAGGGGAAGGAATTATTACAGATATGAGAGCTGTTCGGAAAGATTATTTTCTTGACCACGACCATAGCGTTTATGTGGACCAATGGGATTGGGAAAGAGTAATAACTGAAAAGGATCGGAATTTAAATTTTCTGAAAGATATCGTCCGAAGAATATGGAAAGTTATTAAAGGAGCCGAGAAATTTATCCAAAAAGAATTCCCGAAATTGAAGACTGATAAATATCCTGATTTACCAGAAGAATTAACTTTTTTGCATGCGGAGGATATTTTGGACTGGTATCCTAACTTGCCTCGTAAAGCAAGGGAAACGGAAATTTTGCAAAAATATCCAGCAATATTCATAATAGGAATAGGTTGGATACTAAAAGATGGGTATCCTCATGAAATGAGAGCTGCAGATTATGATGATTGGGTTTCAGAAACGCTTTCTGAAGACGGGCGCCCTATGCATGGATTGAATGGAGATATTTTAGTATGGAATCCTGTAACAAGGCGTCGCCACGAACTCACTTCAATGGGTATCAGAGTAAATAAAGAGACATTAGTTAAGCAACTTGAAATAACAAATCAACTTCATTTTTTGAAATATCCATACCATCAAGCTATATTGAATGATGAGATTCCTTTAAGCATAGGAGGAGGAATAGGACAATCAAGAACTTGTATGTTGCTGCTAAGAAAAGCTCATTTAGGAGAAGTTAGTGTTACTGTCTGGCCAAAGATTCTAAAAGATATGTGTAAAAAAAGAAATATTTTTGTTTTAGAATAATTAAAGAAGGGGGTGGCTTAAGCTGCCCCTTTTCTTAAAAAATTATGGCTAAATTTGTTCATCGTCGTTCAAAAAAAATAGGTCTCCCGCCTGGAACCCTTATTCATATAGGCGAAAAGAAAGTTGAAAAAATTAGGATTACTGCTATCCATTATAATTCTGCTGAATTTATAAAGAAAGAGTTGAAGGAACCAGAAGAAGCTATTGCCTTAAAAAGCAAAGAAGGAGTTTTGTGGATTAATATTGATGGTCTTCAACAAACTGAAATTATTGAGAGAATAGGTAATCTTTATGATATTCATCCTTTGGTTTTGGAAGATATAGTTAATACAGGACAAAGACCCAAGATTGAAGATTATGATAATTTTTCTTTTATTGTTTTAAAGATGATTTATGAGGATAGAAATGAGATTACAGCAGAACAGATTAGTATTATTCTTGGGGAAAATTTTGTTCTTTCATTTCAAGAAAGGGAAGGGGATGTTTTTGAGAATGTTCGGAAAAGGATAATGAATGGAAAAGGTAAGATAAGAAATATGGGAGCAGATTATTTAGCTTATTCTTTAATAGATAGTGTAGTAGATAATTATTTTATAATTTTAGAGAGGCTTGGCGAAAGAATAGAGTATCTTGAAGAAGAATTGGTATTGAATCCTGAGAAGAATATTCTAAGAGAA
>CAYREJ010000279.1:0-3172 GCA_964423235.1 uncultured Acidobacteriota bacterium
AAATATATTTGCCGGCTACATCCGTGATTTAGAATCCGAATCAGATTATTTAGGATTAAGAAATTATAGCAATTATATTTATAGATTTATGCAAGTGGAGGCGATGCCAGGTAATCCGAAAGTTCCTTCAAGCTGGAATAGATATGTATATACATTAGATAATCCATTGGTATATGTAGATTTATTGGGATTGGTGAATGAAGAAGTTAAGAGCTGTGATAGACCAGAATGTCAAGATCAGAACTGGGATATAAATCAATCAAATTGGGTAGATTATTGTAAGAACAATGCTAAGGAATGCGCTCAGTTAGCTGGATATCCTGAACAATTTTGTAAAGCGAATCCTGAGTTTTGTGCAATGAAGATAAGGGAGAAAATGGATTTTAATTCTTCTTGGGATTTGATTGGTGCAATATGGAAGGGAATAGATGTAATACCGATTTCTCTTTCTAAATTAGCAGGATATAAAGAAGAATATAATGCAAAATATAAAGATAAAAGGCAAATCAGTTCTTTTTATATGTATGATGATTTAAATCTATCAGCACCTGGAGCGACTGCAGGTATAATTTTAAGTACCGAAGGAGTGTACTTATATTCAGGTCCTGCAATAGTATACCCTCCTTCAGCTAGCGCTGCTTTTACTTTATCGGGATATCGTGTTAGCGAAGGCTGGAATATTGCTATTCAAGGGACATATATAATATCAATTCAAGTAGGAAGGGCTCAAAAAAATTATTTTGAAGTAGGTGTAGGTGCTCCTTGGGGATTAACATTTTCAATTTTTTATGTAAAGAAAATAAAATAGAGAGATAATAAAAATGAATAAAATAAAATATAAAAAGCTAGATAGGATTGTATTAATGATTGCGCTACAATGGATGATAATTTCTTTCGCATATCTTTATTTATATAAATCACTTACGCATGCAATATTTTATCAGCTTAATCTTATAATGATGCTATTATTTTTCTTGTTTAGAGATCCATTTATTAAAGAAGCTCTTGAGCAACGAAGGAAGCTATTAGGAGAAAAAATTTTTTATTTTTTATTTGGAAAAAATCCTATTGAAACAGCAAAAAAGCAGCTAGTATTTGGTTTGATTGCTTGGTTTATTATTTCAACTATTGTAATTTTTTTTATTACTAAATAAATTAATATTTGCGATAATAATTAATTTTTTTTATCTGATAATTCAAAATAATTTTTATATCTTTAATTAGTAATGCCGTAACTGCACGATGTAGACACAGACTATATTTCAAGAAAGAAACACAAGAAAGCAAAAAACAAAGTGAACAAATAGAGCAAGAGAACAGAAAAAAATGGATTAGCAGGGAGCAGGGCTATTATTATAGAAACTTAACAGCTAAGCAAATAAACAGAAAAAAAAAGACTGGGTAGAGCTTGCCACAGATATTTCACAGGAATAGCAAGAGAGAAAGAGCAGGAGACTTTCTTTTGGTTTCTAACTCTAACAAGTAGCTATGAAAGCAAAAAGGATATACATACAAGCTTTAGAGCTTGGAAAGAAAGGATGAAAAGAAAGGGATATCGCTTTGAATACTATGCTGTAAGAGAATGGAATGAGAGAGGGGATTTATTACATTTACATATCGTATTAATAAGCGGATATATCAATGTAAATCATATTAGGCAGGCTTGGGACGCCATACATCAAGCACACATCCTAAAAATACAGCCAATTACAAATTTTAAACAGCTAAAAAGCTATCTCTTTAAATACCTAATCAAAAACATAGTGTTATTTCAGAGGGGCTTTTGGTATAGCAAAGGATGGATGCCATCGGGATGGCGGACTGCGTGGAAGCGTCTATGGTCTTATGCTATCGGCAAAATGAGCTATTTAAACTTAATAAGCATAAGTAATGTATATGTATTATGGGAGATATGGCTTTTGCTAAAAGGATGGAAAAAGGAAGTGATAATTAGCGATGGGTGATAATATAAAGCAATATAGAATATTAAAAACAATTTCTTATGCTTTTCTTAATAATTAAAGCATATATTAATATCAAATAATATTCACAAGCATTGTTTAAATTTATCTATAAGAATAAGTAAAAAATTAAGCAAGAGATTAAGAACGATGACAAGAAGGAAATTAAGCAATTTTCTTGATTTTCTTATTAAAAGGAGATGAGATATTGAAAAGAGTAATAGATATTTACAAAGAAAAAGAGAAAGAAGGAGAAATAATAGGACAGTTTTGCAAATTAGATGAGATTTTAGATAATGAGCTTGAAATATTAGATATGAAGAAACTGCAAGGAGACTATGGCTATTTTTACTATGTTATTGCAAAGCTTGTAGATGATATGAAAATCGTATCTTTTAATATAGGCGGTAGTGTGGCAATGAAGGTTCTAAATAGAATTGACAGGGAAAAAGACTTGCCATTGAGAGCAAAAATCCAGAAAAAAATCAGCAAAAAGGGATTATATTATTATATAATAGCTTGACAAAAAAAATGCTATAATGCATTTATAAGTATTAAGGTGACTGAGAGAATATAATAAATTAAAAATTGAAATATTAAGTATGTTGTTAGATAGTAATGAATGGATGACGATAAAGGAAATAGCTTATGAATTAGGATTGTCAGAAGGGGCAGTTAGGTCAGTGATCGAAAGATATAGAGCACAGGGACTAGTTAAGAGAGCTAAAATTAAGCATTCAAAAAAATATGAATATACAATAACAAACTCAGGGATAAAAAGATTAGAGCATTTGTTAAAGAAAGCAAACGCAGGTATTCATCATTATCCTCGTATTCCTCGCTTTCATCGTCATGATGAATATGATGAAGACGATGAAAGCGATGAATATGATGAATATTATGAATATGATGAAGCTGATGAATACGATGAAGGCGATGAGGGTATAGAAGAGGATGAGGACATAGAAGAGGATGAAGAGGATGAAGAGGATGATTTTTATAGGAGAGAATATTAAGGATGGATGAAAGATTAAAAAAAAGAGCATTGCAAATAATAGATTTAATAAATGATGTTTTAATAAATGATGTTTTATGTTATGATGCGGAATATGCCAAGAAGGGGCAATTTGTGAGGGTGGGGCTTAGAATTGAAGAAATAGCTGAATTGCTTTACAGAAGATGGGATAGACTGGAGTAGGGAAGAAAGCGAA
>CAYREJ010000280.1:0-3168 GCA_964423235.1 uncultured Acidobacteriota bacterium
ATTCTGTGGCTAAAATCTTGTGATCTTCCTATATTCCTAATTCCTAATTCCTAATTCCTAATCCCTAATTCCTAATCCCTAATCCCTTTATTTGACTTATATTTTGTATAAGATATAATATAAAATCGCATTTGCGAAATAATTTGGTAGGAGGGTTTATGGTAGTAAAGCCGGAAGAATTAGCAAAAATGTCAATGGTTGAGATAATAGAAAATGCAATAGAAAGAGAAATTGATTCATGTAATTATTACAAATGTGCAGCGGAGTGTGTAGGAGATGATAAAATTAAAGAATTATTAATAGCATTATCAGAAATTGAAGAGGGACACAGAAAACAATTAGAAGGACATTTAGAAGAATTAAAAGCTCATATGGAATTATCGGCGGCAATGACCCTTAGATATGAGAAAGGGTAATTTAAAATTCTTAATTATTAGAAAATATTTTTTCAGAGTTTGGAGATTTTTTATATACATCAGTAGCAATGAAATAATTTGAATGAAGTTGATGATAGGATATGGAAAAGAAGGTATTCTTATTAAGATATTAAAAAAATAATTAATCATTATGTGAAATCAATAAGGAGGAAATATGATAAGTCCAAAAGAAGCATTAGAATATCATAGCAAGGGTAGAAGAGGGAAGATAGAAGTTATCCCTACTAAGCCTTGCCGGACACAACATGATTTATCTTTAGCATACACTCCTGGAGTAGCGGAGCCTTGTTTAGCTATAAAAGCTAACCCGGATGAAGTTTATACTTATACTGCAAAAGGGAATTTGGTAGCTGTAATTAGCAACGGAACTGCAGTATTAGGGTTAGGAAATATTGGAGCTTTAGCTGGAAAGCCTGTAATGGAAGGTAAGGGAGTGTTATTTAAAAGATTTGCTGATATAGATGTTTTTGATATAGAAATCAATACTGAAGATCCTGACGATTTTATAAAAACTGTTCAGCTTTTAGAACCTACTTTTGGTGGGATAAATTTAGAAGACATAAAGGCTCCGGAATGTTTTTATATTGAGAAGAAATTAATTGAGACTATGAGTATACCGGTATTTCATGATGATCAACATGGGACGGCAATAATATCAGGTGCTGCATTATTGAATGCATTAGAAATAGCCAAGAAAGATATAAGCAAAGTAAGGGTAGTAATGTCAGGAGCTGGAGCTGCTGGGATAGCATGTGCAAAGCTTTATGTGAAATTAGGAGTGAAGAAAGAAAACATAATAATGTGCGATTCTATAGGAGTTATATATAAAGGAAGGGATAGGGGAATGAATCCATATAAAGAAGAATTTGCAGCTGATACGAATTGTAGGACTTTAGCAGATGCTATGAAAGGGGCAGATGTATTTGTAGGTGTTTCTTATAAAGGGGTTGTTAGCAAAGAGATGGTAAAGTCAATGAATGATAGACCGATAATATTTGCTATGGCTAATCCGGACCCGGAAATAACTTATGAAGATGCTATGGATGCAAGAAAAGATATAATAATGGCGACTGGACGCTCTGATTATCCAAATCAAGTGAATAATGTTTTAGGATTTCCTTTTATTTTTAGAGGGGCATTAGATGTTCAGGCAAAAGCGATAAATGATGAAATGAAGATAGCAGCAGTTCATGCTTTAGCGGATTTAGCAAAAGAAGATGTTCCGGATTCGGTAGCTAAAGCTTATGGTGTAGAACATTTTAAATTTGGACCTGAATATATTATTCCGAAGCCTTTTGATTATAGGGTTTTAATATGGGAGGCTTCAGCTGTTGCAGAAGCAGCAATGAAAACAGGCGTAGCAAGAATAAAAGTAGATATTGAAGAATATAAAGAGAGGTTAGAAAAAAGATTAGGCAAATCAAGAGAAGTAATGCGTATAATGATAAATAAAGCAAAGAGAGCACCCAAAAGGGTTGTGTATCCTGAAGGAAATCATGAAAAAATACTGAGAGCTAGTCAGATAGTTTATGATGAAAAAATAGCTTATCCTATTCTTTTGGGTGATGAAAAAGAAATAAAAAGCAAAGCAGAAAAAGTAAATGTTAGTTTAGAAGGGGTTAGAATAATAAATCCCGCCAAGAGTGAAAAATTTGAAGAATATGCTCATGCATTATTTCAATTAAGGAATAGGAAGGGAATAACTTTAACGGAAGCTCGGGAGCTGATGCATAATCGTAATGTGTTTGGTTCAATGATGGTAAGGATAGGAGATGCAGATGCTCTTATTTCCGGAGTAAGTATGCATTACCCTGACACTATAAGACCTGCACTTCAAATAATTCAAGTTAGAAAAGGATTATCTAAGGTTTCAGGTTTGTATGTGCTTTTATTAAAGGATGATATTTACTTTTTTGCGGACACTACTGTAAATATTGAGCCGACTGCTGAAGATTTGGCTGAAATTGCTATTTGCACCGCTGAAATAGTAAAAAAGTTTGACATTGAACCTCGCATAGCTATGCTTTCTTTTTCTAACTTTGGTTCCACAAAGCATCCATTAGCTGGAAAAGTTGCAAGGGCTACTCAATTGGTTAAAGAAAGAAGACCTGATCTTATTGTGGATGGAGAAATGCAAGCTGATACAGCCGTTGTTCCAGAAATAATTAAAGAAAATTATCCATTTAGCACCCTTACATCAAAAGCAAATATATTGATATTTCCTGATCTTCAATCCGGCAATATAGCTTATAAATTACTTCATAGGATAGGAAACGCTGAAATAATAGGACCAATATTAATGGGTATGGCGAAACCAGTTCATGTTCTTCAAAGAGGATGTGAAGTTAATGATATTGTTAATATGACAGCTATTGCTGTTGTAGATGCGCAATTTAGTTTATAGAGTTTGATTTTAGTTTATAGAGTTTATAGAGTTTATAGAGTTGAGAGTTCCACCATTTCTTACCTTTGATATTATGAGAACTATCTTTATAAAATATTTGATTTGCTTTTAGGATTTGGAGGAAAATGATCATTTAAATCTATGCAGAAGATAATATTTATGAAAGGATGATTAAATGAACAAAGGTAATGTAATTGGTCAGTTTACTCCAAATAAATAAGCAAAATTGTTATCATACTTCCTGAAAATAATGTCGCTTAAAATTAAACCATGAGATTACACAGATTATCATGAGATTTCAGCCACAGAATTTCACAGAAGAACACA
>CAYREJ010000281.1:0-3090 GCA_964423235.1 uncultured Acidobacteriota bacterium
GTGCCCTTCTGTGTAATTCTGTGGCTAAAAATCTAAATATTAAACCACAGGATTAACACAGGTAAATCTTCCTATCTTCCCAACTTCCTATCTTCCCATCTTCCCAACTTCCTAACTTCTTAACTTCCTAACTTCCTATCTTCCCATCTTATGAGAATCCGTGTAATCCTGTGGTTAAAATATCTCGTTCTAATCTAATCTTATTGCTACTAATAAAGGCTGTCCCTGTCTTTTAATTAGAAACAAGAAATCTTTACCGGCTTCTTTTATGTATTTTTTGTAATCTTTGAGAGATGAAATTTTATTTTTATTGATTTCCAAAATCACATCCCCTTCTTGCAATCCAGCCATTTCAGCAGGACTTCCTTCATCAATTTTAGTTATAATAACGCCACCTTCATCAGGTTCTATTCCAAGCCTTTCTGCATAAGCAGGAGTTAGCTCTTTAACAGTAATACCTAAACTCTTTTCTTGTGTCCCTTCTTCTCCTGCTTCTGCTATTTCTTCTTCTCCTTCTTCTTTCCCCTTCAACTTTCCTAATGTAACATTAATAATTTTTTCTTTGCCATCCCTTAGAATTTTGATTTTAACCTTTTTACCAGGGGGTGTCATTCCCACTATCCAAGGCAAATCAGAAGGTTTTTGTATAACTTTACCATCAAATTCTAAAATGACATCGTATCTTTTAAGACCGGCTTTTTCAGCGGGACTGCCTTTCTCTACATCTATTACTGGCGCTCCATGAGAAGCACCCAAGCTCTTTAAAGTATCCTCAGCTTTATTACCAGGTATATACACACCAAGCCATCCTCTTGTAACTGAACCCTTCTCCTTTAATTGCGGCAAAATAGCTTTCGCTAAATTTATCGGAATCGCAAAGCCTAACCCAGCCCATTCCGGCGAACCTCTTGTTACTATCATTGCATTAATTCCTACTACTTGACCCGATATATCTAATAATGGTCCACCACTATTCCCCGGATTAATAGGAGCATCTATCTGTATAAAATCTTCATATTGGTCTCTCCTTCCAAAATTTCTCCCTTTTGCACTAACAACGCCTACTGTTACCGTATGTCCCAAACCAAAAGGATTCCCTATTGCAATTACCCAATCACCTACCATTAAATTATCGCTATTCCCTAATGGAAGAGCATGTAATTTCTTCTTCGGTTCTATCTTCAGCAATGCAATGTCAGTCCTCGGATCCTTCCCCACTACCTTCGCTTTATATGAACTTTCATCAAATAATGTCACCCTTATATCATCAGCATTCTCAATTACATGATTATTCGTTAAAATATAACCATCCTCATCCACTATCACTCCTGAACCAAGAGACTGCGTTTTATATTCTCTTTCTTCCGGAAAATCCCTAAAAAATCTATCACCAAAAAATTTCCTAAACTCCTCAAAAGGATCCCAAAATCTTTGCTTTATAACTTGAGTAGTATAAACATTAACAACTCCGGGATTGGATTCCCTTGCTACTCTCCGAAATGTTGAAAAGGTCAACGGCTGCTCCCATAAATTCTTCGTCCCTTCTTTCCCCTTTTCATATCCTTCAGCAGCTATATTCCTTTGCTCAGAAGTAGCAATAACCTCTGCACTGCTATGAGGATTCCAATCCAAACGAGCTGTCAATAATATACCAGCTATCAATGAAACCGTCGCAACTAAAATTATAGCAAACCATCCGAATTTTTTATTTTGCATATTTCTTTTACCTCCTGTTTATTTTTATAGCTAATTAGACGCATTGAAAGAATTTTCTGTTTTTAATATATCTAATAAAATTGGATAATTATTTAACAAAGGCTTTGGAACTTCTATTTTATGATTATGATACATTGATTTCATTTGTAAGGCATTAACAACCGCCTTCCCACGATAATGATTATTAGCTATCACATAAATCTCCTTAGTCCTTTCCTTTATCTTTCTTACTTTATTTACCCACTCTTCTAATTCCTCATTTGAATATAGGTAATTATATCTATTGTCTCGTCCAGCATCTTCTCTAAACCAGTCTTTATAATTTCTACCATGTAGTCGAATGTATCCAATCTCAGAAGTATTATAAGCAGTCGGCTTTATTGAAGCTCCTATTACAGGCTGATCAATATTACAAAAACCAACATTATTCTCTTGTAAGAAATTTAATGCTTCCTTTAATAACCACGAATTGTGTCGAAATTCCATAACTAAAGGATATTCTCTAAAGTCTTTAATTATATTATTTAATATTCGGATTGCCTCAGAACTATATTTAAAAGACCAAGGAAATTGAACCAATAATGCTCCTAATTTATTCTCTTCCGCTAAAGGATTAATACCTTCTTTAAAAATTGATATGTCTTGAGGTGTTATCTCTTCTTTTTCATGAGTGAATTTCTTCCATAATTTAGCTGTAAATTTAAAATCAGGATTTGAAAGCGTTTTTCTTATCCAAGCTTTGCTCATATACTTGCTTGGCGGTCTGTAAAAAGTATTATTTAATTCAATAGCATCAAAGTAATGGCTAATATATGTTAACTCATCAAAATCTCTACTGCTTTCATCAGGATAAACTATTCCTTTCCAATCCTCATAAGACCAACCAGCAACTCCAAAATAAACATTTTCATTCATAGCTTTTTATAATAGCAATTATCATCATTTTGTCAATACCATCATATTCCATATCGGGTCAACTTTCCACAAAATTATTGCTTTGAGGCTGCTTTATTCTATTTATTGCTTATATTTTTTTACCACAAAGGACACAAAGTTATCACAAAGCTTACTGATTTGAGTTTATAGAGTTTATAGAGTTGAAAGTTTATAGAGTTCCACCAACTCAGACTATCTTTCAGAGATATGATCTTTTAGAAGGAATGGTTGATTATAGCTTATAGAGTTTATCGAGTTGGGAGTTTATAGAGTTCCACAAATTCTGACTATCTTTCAGCAATATAATCTTTTAGAAGGAATGATTGATTAGAGTTTATATAATATATTAACTATTTTAAATTAGATGATAAGATGGTAATAAATTGAGGAACTCTCAACTCTATAAACTCTACAAACTCTATAAACTCAATATCAATT
>CAYREJ010000282.1:0-3034 GCA_964423235.1 uncultured Acidobacteriota bacterium
ATCTCAAAATTATTTAATTTCTAATAATGCAAATGCATCGGTTATTAAAATTTTTAATAGCACCATTAAGGGGGAATGGTGTCCATCAAATTATTCTTATTTAATATATAATTTAAGCAATTCAAATTTTTATTTAAATAATAGTAAAATTATTAATATACTAAATAACGATTGCTCTGCTAATAAAGTTTGGGCAATCTCTATTTATAATAATGTAAAATTTGAAGCAGCTATTTATTCAAATACAATATATAAGATTAGAAATGATATTAAAGAGGAAGATGGTATACTTATAAGTCCTGTTACTTATGAAAATGATATAATTTTAAAACCTATTGGATGGACTTGCGATTTCCCAAATACAGATCCATCTTGCAAGATAATTCCTTATTATATAGATGGTCAAGTTATTATTTCTTCGAATAATGAGCCTTTTATCAAATTATATAAAGATAGCCGATTAATTTTTAATTCTGGTATTTTATTAATAGGTTATTCCACTGTAAGAGGCGGAATTTATTCTTATAATGCTTATATAAGCGGTGATGTAAGAATTCAGATTAATGAATCTGCAATCCCTTACGATCCTATATCTAATACTGGATCTATGATCGTCAATTCAATTATTGAAAAAAATCCTCCTATTCCATCATACACAGCATTATTAATTATTAAATCTAATATTTTATTACAAAATAATTATATTTCATCCCAAAATCTACCTTTAAACAATATTACATACATAATTGATTTTTTTAATGGCTTATTGTATTTAGAAAATAATACTATCTATAATAATTTAAGTTCTTTGGATCAAAAAGATTATGCTAAGGCTATTCTTTGGAGAAATGGAAATGGAGTCATATTATCTGAAAACAAAAATAATAAATTTTATAATCAATTTAACAATAATTATTATCCTAATCCAATAGATGTAGAAGGAGGATATAAAGAAAATTTGCATTTAAGGAATATTGGGTATTCTTGTCCTTATCCTCAAGATTGTCCTAAAGAATTTATCCAATATTATATTATTTCAGATCTTTATATAGGCGCATTAAATTCAGAGGGTTATCTAATAATTGATGCAGGCTTAAAGATATTTTTGTTCTACAAGAAAAATAATAATGTTCCCAGAATTGAGATTGGCTATTATACTGGAATTGATAATGATAATCATTATGGAGGTATCAAAGCTATTGGAACTCAAGAATATCCTATTGATTTTTATATAGGATTATTAAAATTTTCTTCTCGTAGCATCGGATTTAATGAAAAGGATGGTTCAGGATCTATAATAAAATATGTAAGGTTTTATAAAAGCCACGGATATGGAGAAATAATTCATGAAGGAAAATTGCCTATATTATATGAAAATTCTGAGTTTGATAATCTTTCCGCTATTAGAATAAATTATTCTTCTCTTACAGAAGCTGTTAAGCCTAAATATTTTCTTCCTCAAGCTATATTTAAAAATTGCCTATTCCAAAATTTTACTGTCTCGCAAGTCTTTCGCATTTATTATGAAGGAAAAGTATTAATAGATTATTGTTCTTTTAAGCAAAATAATAATGGAGTTTTTAGATTAGAAAATAAATCTGTCGCAAAAATTCATCATTCAAATATAGATGATACTAATATTGGAAATAAATTGGATGTTTTAAATGATTCAGTTGCAGATGCACGCTGGAATTATTGGCAAAATATAATACCTATTGAAAATGATAATGATAGAGTAAAAATAAGTCCTTGGTATGAAGAAAATGTGTCAGAAAACTCTTTTCATATTTTAGAAGCTCATATTGATCTATTGCAATTTAATTCAGCTTCTTTGAATGAAATAATTTCTTTATCATTAAAGCCATCTTCTTATAATGCTGATTGGTCAAATTATATTATTTGCGGAGATAATCAATCTTCCCCTAAATCAGGAACAATTTCTCAAGGATATGTAAATATTAATTTTGATAATAATGATTTTATTTGCAATAATCCACCCTGCAACTGCTATATTAAAATAATTATGAATGATCAATCAAATTATTCTCATATGAAAGGGAAAATTACATATGGAAACTTTTTTGAAAATTCTCTTATTCTTCCTATTCAAAGCGCTAAAATACCTGATATTATTAATTTAATAGGTAGCAGCTCTGAAACTTATAATGTATATGTAAGTCAAATTCCTTCTTCCCATAATCTTTATCCCTTAATAAGTAATAGTGCGGGCGAAATTAATATCGAAAATTTTAATTTAAGCGAATTTCCTCCTGGGGAAGCTTATATAATTATTGAATCAATTAATTCAAATATTAAAGTAGAAAGAATAAGACATGTTATTATAGGTTCAGGAAGACCTATCGTATCTTTAAGCTCTCATCAAATTAATCCTTTATCAAATGAGACAATCTTCGTTAATATATCTTCTTCTTTACCTGGACTATTGACTTTAAATATTTGTAATCAAAAATATCCTAATATTTGCTATACTGCCACATCTAATTATTCTAATCCAATAATAAATGCTTCTATCCCCTGGTACGGATATGATAATAATGGAGCTTATGTTCCTAATGGAGTTTATAGAGCTTCCGTAAGATTAGATTCCCCAGAAGGAATTTATATTTATGATCCTAGATGGGGAGATTTAATGCGTTATGAGCATCTATATTTAGATGAAAATGTGCATAGATGCATAAATTTAGATGATATTGAATTATTTAAATTCAATTATCAGATAGATCAGCCTAAAATAGTTAATTTTGGCGTTAAGGATGCTCCAGGCGGTCCTTTTGAATTATTTCATAATGTTCCTCTTCGCTCAGGCAGTGCTATAACTTATACTTTTCCCTATAGCTTTAATATGATAACTTCAAATCTTAATCCTCATTGCTCTTCTTTTTATATGAGACATGTATATTTAGAATCAGGAATGTTTGAAAATGCTATTGTTTCTTATGGCTCTTCTCCCGATATTCGTTATGCTACTTCTAAAGTTAAAGTTTATAAAATTCATCCATCAAAACCTTGGAAT
>CAYREJ010000283.1:0-3032 GCA_964423235.1 uncultured Acidobacteriota bacterium
ACAAGATTTTCTTTTTCTGTGGTAATCTGTGTAATCCTGTGGTTTCAACTTTAATCATCCACTATTATGGTAATAGGTCATGGGTAATGGGTCATGGGTTATAGGAATCAAGACATATAGCCTATAACCTATAACCCATTACCTATAACCTATTGCCTATGACCTATAATCATATTCCTTAAATTACAATTCAGCTTTAATTTGTGCTTCCCCGCTGGTATCTTTATCCCTTGCATAAATTCATTCACTCTGTATATGTTAGTCTCTGCTTCATCCAAATCAGCTGACCAGCATATATTCCATCTATTTCTTATCACTAACATTGCCTCATCAGATATATTTATTTCCAACTTAATGCTCTGCTCTTTCCATTCTTCAATGTTTATATCTTTATACTCCAATCTCTTAAATTTATATTCAATTTTTTTATCCAAGTAAGCCACTTTATCCAAATCTATGACTCCTCCAGCAAGCTTATTATAAAAATCCTCTTCGGAAATATATTTTGTTTCGGAAACAAACCATAAGTCCGGAAATATCTTTCCTTGATATTTCCAAATCTCAAATCTCTTACTCTCATCCACAAATATCTTTTTCCATTCCATACTGCTTTTAATCTCCTCCTTTAATAAATCCAAAGGAGCTAAATTACTCAATACAAAAGATGACATCACATATCCTGGCAATTTGTCAAAATACATTAGTCTGCCATAATCAATATTATATAAAAAGATTTGTCCATTCCGATTCAATAAAGCAATATCTCTCTCATTTATCCTATTATTTGTTGCTGGCAAAATCTTATAATAACCATCAGCTATAGTTTTCCTTTGTATAATTTTTATATTTCCTTCTCTTAATCTTATTCTAATCAGATTTATTCTTGCTCTTATATCAATGAAAAAGATAATTATATCATCATTATCTTGTATCGCTTTAATATTGAAATCAAATACCGGAGGGTCAATTCCTAAAGAAGAATAACTTCTTCTTTCTCTATGGATGATGACCAGCCTCTTTCCATCAATAGTTATTAAATACTTTGGCACACCCCCTATCCTATTTGTTAAACAAGATATAATTATAGGCTTTTGATATTCTTCAATTTTTCTTCTTCCTTCTTTAATTTCAACCAAGAATGTTTTATCATTTTCATCAATATAAGAATAATAAAGATTATCAGAACTGGGACAAAAAGATAATATTCTTTTAATATTCAATTCCTTCAGCTCTGGAACTTTTGAACTATAATATTTATCAATGATCTCACTTGCAGATTCTACATTAAAAATAATGTATTTAACCCCAAAAATTTTAAAATTCCTGACATCAATTTTATTATTCGAAAGCCTATTAAAAAATGAGTTAGCATCAATAGCTAATAATGCATCAAATGTATTTAGCTGAAGATTCTTTATCCCAAATATTGAATTCAAAAATCTCTTATAAGGAGAATGAAATATAAAGGCATCAGAATAAACTAAAGCATTTTTTTCTATAACCTTTTTATTTATTAGCAGCTGGTTATTTTCTTCTGCTTTAGTAAACCAATTATAATCATAATAAGATTTATCTACATAAAAGCTTTTAAATGAATTATAACTTATGGCAAATATAAAAAATAAGTAAAAAAGAATTTCAATTCTCTTGGCTTTATAAATGAACAAAATAATCAATATAAAGATGTTGAATAAGATCTCGATTGAAAAAGGCAATATTAAATTTTTAAGTGCAGCAAGGATGGAAATGGGAGCGATAGCTAATAAAGAAAATATCAGCAATAATTTAAGGTTAATTTTTAATTTGTTTTCAAATACATAAGCAGCCATCAGTGAAATAACGAAAGGAATCAAAGTAGGAAAGAATTGTTTATGATGTCTGAAATATTTCAAGAAAGGGAATCTGCATGGGTTTTGTCCTATGAATAATATAGAAACTAAAAGAGCTATGATTATAAAACAAATTACGAATTTGCTTATCTTACCTTCTTTAGTAATAAATAAAATTAATATCCCGATAAAATATAAAGGGAAGAAGAATCCATACATGACATAAAAAATATTATCCTTAACTTTCTTGACTGATATAAAATCATAAATATTATCAATGAAATTCCAAGATTGAGGTTTATTTTGCTCAAATTCACGACAAATGTTAGAAACCGATCTGACTGAAAATTTAAATTCCGAATAAGAAATTATCAGCTGTATCCCACATATTGATATAAATATTATAATCGCAATTAGAATTAGCTTGATTAAATTAAAAGAAAATTTTCTTTCCATAATGATACGAACAAGAAAATATATGCTTGATATTAAAATGATATAAAGCCATATTTGAGTGTATCCACCCAAGAAAGATAAAGATAAACTTAAAGCAAAAAGAATAATGTGAGTTGTTTTAAAATTATTAATAAATAATTTATTGATAGATAAAAATATCCAAGGCAACCAGCTAAAAGTATTTAAGCAAGGTATGACATAATGAAAACCAATAGGATTAGTTGAAAATAGTAGGGAAGAAAATAACGAAGCTTTGGAACTTATATTCAAAGACTTTAAGAATAAATACATGCCCAAAGATAGAATTAAGTAATGAAAATATGTAGAAATCTTTTTTGCTAAAATAGGATGAAAGAAGCCATAAATGATGTTAAGCGGATAGAAAGCTCCACTATGAGTTTTACCTGCTATGGAATCTCCATAGAAGTTATATGGATTTATTAAAGGTATTTCTCCTTTTATCCAGAGCTTGCTGGCTAAATATCTCAAAGGTAAATCTTGATTAGTAGGATCTCCAAGTCCAGAAAAATCACTAATGATAAAAAAAGGAAGATGATGCAAGCAACAAAATAAAATCAATAATACTATGCATAAAATATTTTTGTTTTTTAGTAAAGTATTTAATTTATCCATAATGAACTTATTTTTAGTATTAAAACAGAATTAATCAAAAGAATCAATAATAGAGTTTATAGAGTTTATAGAGTTGAGAGTTTATAGAGTTCCATAGGTAGGGATTAGGGATTG
>CAYREJ010000284.1:0-3010 GCA_964423235.1 uncultured Acidobacteriota bacterium
CGATAACACAGCATAAAAGGTTCGTGCCTTACGGCACTCACCCAAATTCCGCCTTCGGCGGAACTTCTTTTATGCTGGAAACGTTATACGACATTGCTCTTAAAGAGGGAAAAAGACGAGACAACAAGATACAATTAGGCTGACGCAAGAACTTGTGGAATCGTTTATTGAACATTTTTATGAGTATGTAGGGATATTCGATTAAAGAAACTTATTCACAGGTCCTAGCGTTTATTTTCATAGCAAAACCTTAGAAATATTACGAAGACACAATAAGCCTGAATTTCTGCACCAGGGTCAGCAACAGAGATTATTAAAAGGGTTTTAGAAAAACACCCGCCAAAGAAAGTGATTAATGAATTTATCAAGAAAAAATACATAGAGATGATCCAAGAGCGAAGAGCAATTATGCGATGCTTCTTTCTAAGAAGGATGAGAGGCAAGGCATACTCCGTAAAGCAAAACGGTCGCCTAACATGGGGCAAAAGACTATGCTTGGCTCTATCCGAAATCGACTTTGTCGAACTTCTTCTGCACCGATAACGCTAAGCGAAAGGACAACTTTCAGCAATAGAGCATATAAATTCCAATTACAAAAGCATCAAAGCATTGAATTAATAAAATAGTTAGTGAATTTGTGTTTTTGTGATAAAATTTTTATTTAAGTTTTCTCGGCAAATTAATCCTCTAATAATTAAGGAGGCAAAGGATGAAAAGAAAATTTTTCCAATTCTTAATCTTATTTATTTTAATATCGGCTTTTAGTATAGCAGAAGTAGAGAAAAAGCATTTGACCATTGAAAGAATATTTTCAGATCCCAGATTAGAAGGGACAATCCCAAGAAATATAGAATGGGCTCCGGATAATTCTAAATTTGCTTTTCTTTGGAATGACATATGGACAAAGAATC
This sequence comes from uncultured Acidobacteriota bacterium, assembly GCA_964423235.1. GTDB lineage: Bacteria > Acidobacteriota > HRBIN11 > MFGW01 > MFGW01 > CAYREJ01. Next base: position 912 of record CAYREJ010000284.1, read on the forward strand.
TTTCATTATGGCTTTATGATATAAAAACCAAAAAACTCTCAGAAATTTTATCGGCTGACAATTTAGAAAAAGAATCAATTCTTTCTAAAGAAGAAGAACAGATGAGAACGACTATGAGAATTTATACAACTGGATTAACATCTTTTAGTTGGAGCCCTGATTCTAAATTAATCTTAATTCCTTATAATTCTGATTTATATATTTATGATTTGCAGATGAAGAAAATCAATAGAATTACTAAAACTGCTACTGCTGAATTAGACCCTAAATTTTGTGGAAGTTCTGAGAAAATAGTTTTTGTGAGAGATAATGATTTATGGATGCAAAATTTAAAAACTGGTCAAAGTATTCAATTAACTCAAACAGGAAGTAAAAAGATTTTAAATGGATTGAGCAATTACATCGCTTTAGAAGAATTAAATAGATATTCCAGCTTTGAATGCTCAGAAGATGGAAAAATGATTGCCTATGTTCAATCTGATTTGACGCCAATCCGAGAATTAATTATTCCTAATTATCTTCCTCGTTTTGTAGAATATCAGACACAGGAAAGACCCGTCGCAGGCGAATTTAATGCTATTGAAAAGATCGCTGTTATTGATACAGAAAATTATAAAGAATCTTGGATTGAGCTCCCTTATGATGATTATTATGTTATAAGTATTGAATGGTTCGATAAGAATTTATTATTCAGAATTTTAGAAAGAAATAATAAAGTCCTACACCTTTATCTCTATAATCCGAACAATAAAACATTGGAACAACTTCTTTTAGAAACTGATCAAGCTTGGGTTAACATCCACAATAATTTTCTGAAAAAAATGGATGGAGGTTTCTTTTGGACTTCAGAAAGTTTAGGATATAATCATTTGTATTATTATAAATTCCAAGAGAAACAATTAAAAAGGCTTACAGGTCTGGAATGGGAAATTACTGAAATCCACGGATTAAATCAAGAAAATAAAGTTTTCTTTTCAGGAAATAAAACTGAGCCTGCGCAAAATCACTTATTTTCCTTAAACTTAAAAACTGGAGAACTTCTTAAATTAACTGAAGAAGAAGGATGGCATTCAGTAAAATTTTCATCAGACTTTAATTACTATATTGATTTATTTTCTAATAGTAAAGTGCCTCCCCGATTATATCTAATAAGTATCAAGAAACCTGATAAAAAAACCTTAATTCTTGATACCAAGAATCCTGAACTAAATGAATATTCTTCGCCAATAGAAGAATATATTAAAATTAAAAGCAGGGATAACTCAAATATATACTGCAATATATTGAAGCCAAGTTCTTTTAGAGAAAATTTAAAATATCCGGCTATTATATATGTGCATGGAGCTGGCTATGCCCAAGCAGTTAAAAAGCAATTTGGAGGAATCATACAACTTTTTCATCAATATTTAACAGAAGAATTAAATTTCATAGTAGTTATAGTTGATTATAGAGGAAGCTCTGGATATGGAAGAAAATGGAGAACTGATGTCTATCTCAATCTTGGTGGGAAAGACCTTGAAGATATAGAAGATGTAGTAAATTATTTAAAAAAATTACCTTACATTGATAAGGAAAAATTAGGAATTTGGGGATGGTCATATGGGGGATTTTTAACAAATATGGCTATGATGAAAACCCCGGATTTATTCAAAGTTGGAGTTGCCGTAGCTCCTGTTAATGATTGGCGTAATTATGATACTCAATATACTGAAGAGAGATTATCTACTCCTCAATTAGAACCTGAAGCTTATAAAAAAAGCTCTCCTATCTATTATGCTAAAAATCTAAAGAATAAGCTTTTAATAATTCATGGCATGGCTGATGATAATGTTCATTTTCAAGATACAGTTCAATTAATCAATGAATTAATTGAAAATAAAATTGATTTTGATTTAATGATCTATCCGGAAGGCAAACATGGAATAAGCAAAGATAGTAATAGAATTCATTTATTTAAAAAAATAGCATCTTATCTTGCTTTTAATCTCTCAAATGAAACAAAGAAATAAAAGTGAGAGTGAGAGTGAGAGTGAGAGCGAAATATTGAGAGGTTAGCAAGCTAAAAGCTCACTCGCTAATTTGCTAACTCTCACTTCTCA
>CAYREJ010000285.1:0-2988 GCA_964423235.1 uncultured Acidobacteriota bacterium
CCCTTCTATGATTCCCGCCGCAATAGCTATTATATTCTTAAGACTCCCACCTAATTCTACACCTATAACATCTTCATTCCTATAAATTCTCAGTGAGGAAGATGATAACTCCTTCTGTAAAATATTAGCACCCTTTAAATTTTTAGATGCTATAACAATAGCAGTTGGATACCCTAATGCTACTTCTAAGGCAAAACTCGGTCCAGATAGAACTCCTATCTTTTCAGAAGGAATTTGTAATTCTTCCATAATTATTTCTAACATCCTCTTATATGTCTCCCCCTCTATTCCTTTAGTAGCACTTAAAATAAATTTGTCCTTTAGCTTGTCCTTGCTTATTTGCTTTATTGTATTTCTAAAATATTTTGAGGGAACCGAAATTATTATTAACTCGCTACCCTCTACCGACTTGTTAATATCATTTTCAAAAATGATATTTTCATTTAATTTGAATGAAGGTAAATAAATCTTATTTTCTCTTGATTCTTTAATAATTTCATAAGTATCGGCGCCGTGAATCCATAATTTAACTGAATGATTCAAGCGAGCAAGATTAATAGATAGTGCTGTCCCCCAACTTCCCGCTCCTATTATCGTAATATCCATACAAATAAAAACCCCCTATTTTCTGTCCCTTTCTTTTCATTATTTCTTTTAGTCTTTAATCCGCCTATTGTTGCCTAATCTTAACTTCTTCTCCTCTCCTTTTATGAGTCTATAAATATTTTCTTTATGCCTATATGTTATTAATAAAGCAGCAGTTATAGAGCTATATATCAATATTACTGACAAGCCCAAAAAACTGGAAATCACCGGGAAATTTATCGTAGCTATCAAAGAGCTCAAGGAAACTATTCTCGTAATAAATAAGACAAAAATAAATATAATTATAGAAATAGCAACAGCTTTTGGATTGATTATTAAAAAGGCACCACAAGCAGTAGCTACTCCTTTCCCTCCCTTAAATTTCAAATAGATAGGAAAACAATGCCCAATAATTGCTAATAAACCGGATAAAGCTGCTAAATACTCATTCTTTAATATATACAATGTAAAAAAAACAGGAATTGCTCCTTTTACTACATCGCAAGCTAAAGTTATTAAACCCCATTTTATTCCCAAGCTCCTTGCGACATTTGTTGCACCTATATTTCCGCTTCCAACCTCTTGAATATTTATTCTTGCAATGTAATGTGAAAATATTTTTCCGAAAGGTATTGCCCCTATTAAATATGAAATAAATAAAATAATAACATTTAAAATCATCTTTGTCTTAAATGAAAATCTTTTAATATGATATATTCAGCACCTTGAGGTTTCAATATACTTTCATACAGATGAAAGCATTTAACTTCCATAGGATCAAAAATTATTTTGTTAAATTCATTTATTTTGTCTATAAGCTTGTTTATATTATAAGAACTCTTAATTCTCATAAGAGTAAAGTGAGTTTTGAATGGTCTATTTTCTCTTTCATAACCAATTTCCGAAAGCTTGTTTTCAATTGCATTTTGCAATTGAAAAACAATTTTAGAATCCTCTTCGGTGCTTATCCAAAAAATTCTCGGATTCTTAGCATTTGGGAAGAAGCCAAATCCTTTTAATTTTATAATGAAGCTTGGATACTTTTCAGATATGCTTTGGAGAATCTGATTAAGCAATGGGATTTTATTTTCATCAGTGTTGCCTAAGAATTTAAGAGTAAGATGAATATTATCAATAGGTTCTATTTTTCCTTTTAATGGTAATTTTTCTAATTCTTTAAGGATTAATAATAATTTTTCTTTAATTCTAACATCAACGGATATACCTATAAATAATCTTTTCATAAAAAAATTATATCAAAAATAATTTTTCTTTACAGGTTAGGATGAAAATAAATTCATAATAATTTAGAGACTTCTTTAGCAAAATAAGTAAGTATTATATCAGCACCAGCTCTCTTGATACAAGTTAATGATTCCAGCATAATCTTTGTCTCATCAATATATCCTAATTGGCTTGCAGCTTTAATCATTGCATACTCGCCACTAACTTGGAAAGCAGCAACTGGATAATTAAATTTTTCTTTAACTCTTCTTATAATATCAAGATAAGGTAAAGCAGGCTTGATCATAATAATATCTGCACCTTCCTGAATATCCAAAGCAACCTCTCGCAAAGCTTCATTAGAATTAGCAGGATCCATTTGGTAGCTTTTCCTATCGCCGAATTGTGGTGTAGATTCAGCTGCTTCGCGGAAGGGTCCATAATAAGCTGAAGCATATTTAGCTGAATAAGCTAATATGGGAACATGGGAAAAATTGTTTTCATCTAAAATTTTACGAATTGCTTTGACCCTGCCATCCATCATATCAGAAGGTGCAATAATATCAGCGCCAGCTTCTGCTTGCGTTAAAGCAATGTTAGCTAATTTTTCTAATGTAGCATCATTATCAACTTCTTCCCCTTTCAAAATACCACAATGCCCATGCGAAGTATATTCGCACATGCATACATCTCCTATCACTACAATATCACAAGCTTCCTTTATCGCTCTTATCGCCCTCTGTATTATCCCATTCTTGTCATAAGCTTCACTTCCAATCTCATCTTTCTTCTCCGGAACCCCAAATAATATAATGTAATTAATATTCAATTTTTTTAATTCTTTCACCTCTTCTACTAATTTATCTATGGAGAATCGGAAACAACCAGGCATTGATCTTATCTCTTCTTTTATCCCTTCACCGGGAATAACAAACATCGGATAAACTAAATCATTAGGAGTTAAGTAAGTTTCTTTTATCATCCTTCTTAAAACCTTGCTTCTTCTTAATCTTCTCGGTCTATAATAAGGAAATTCCATTTTCCCCTCCTATGTAAATCAAGTTAGTTAACATATCTTAATGCTTTTCATTCATTTGTCAAGTTGATACCACATATCTGGTCAGTTTTCTCCAAAAGCAAGGAAAAATATTAAACCATAAGATTATCACAAGATTTTTT
>CAYREJ010000286.1:0-2964 GCA_964423235.1 uncultured Acidobacteriota bacterium
ATTTGAATAATAATAAAAAGACTAAGATTTTGCTAACTTCTCAAAACGAAATTTCTGATACCATAGAAATATAAAATAAGTGTAATAAGCCTAATAAGTCTAATCTGATGTTCACCTATTCACATATTTTATGGTAAAATTAATAATGATTCTCAAAAAATATTTCTCGTTTATTTTATTAATATTTGTAATAAATTCAGCGGTTCTTACTTTATCAGCAGAAAAAAAAACTAATGTTATTCTTATTACATTAGATACAGTAAGAGCAGATCATCTCGCATGCTATGGCTATAAAAAAATCAAGACTCCCAATATAGATTATTTAGCAAACAAGGGTATTCTATTCAAGAAAGCTATCGCTTCAGCCCCCATTACTTTACCGTCTCATACCTCTATTTTAACGGGATTGTATCCTTTTAATATCGGAGTGCGAAATAATGGAATGTATAGACTTACGGATAATGCTAATACTTTAGCTACTGTTTTAAAAAAAAATGGTTATCAAACCGCCGCTTTTGTAAGTGCAACCGTGTTGAAGTCGATTTTTAATTTAAACCAAGGTTTTGATTTATACGATGAAAAAATGAGTAAACAAAAAAAGATAACTGGCGAGTTAGTAGAAAGGGATGCTAAAGCAGTTTCTGATGCTGCATTAAATTGGCTAAAAAATAATAATAAAATCCCCTACTTCCTTTGGATACATTATTTTGATGCTCATTACCCTTATGAACCCCCTGATAAATTCTTTAAAGAATACAAAGGTAATCCTTATGATGGAGAAATTGCTTATATAGATTCGGAATTGGAAAAATTAATTAATTATTTTAAAAAAATGTCCAAATTAGGACAAGATTTTATTATAGTAATTGTTGCAGACCATGGAGAAGGATTATGGGAACATGGCGAGCCTGACCATAGTATCTTTCTTTATCAAGAAACAATTCATGTCCCTTTGATTATTTCTTTTTTCCCAGAATTAAATAAAAACATTAAAATTAATTCTTTAGTAAGAACAATTGATATTATGCCTACCATATTAGATTACTTATCTTTACCTATTCCTGAAAACATAGATGGGAAATCATTGCTTCCTCTTATTGAAAAGAAAATCCCTTCATTGAATGAAGAAGCCTATTCTGAAACTTTAGTTCCTAAAGAAGAATTTGGCTGGAGCCCGCTATATTCTTTGCAAAATGATCAATGGAAATTTATTTTAGCTCCTGAAGCTGAATTTTATAATTTGAACCATGATCCAAGGGAGAAAATTAATTTAATCAATATATCTAATAGAAAACAGCAGCAAATATTAAAAACAAAATTACTTTCACTGATCCCAAAAGAAGAAACTATCCAACCGAGAATTCCTCCTAATTTAACCCAAGAGGACTTAGAGAAATTATCAGCTCTGGGATACCTCGGTATTCCCAATAAAAAGGAGGAAACATTAATAGACCCTAAAAGTCAAAAGGAAATAATAAAATTAATGTTTCAGGGTGCTAATTTGTTCATACAAGGTAAATATAACGAAACAATTGAGCTTATTCATAAAGTGCTACAGAAAAATCCCTTCAATAGACAAGCCTTAATGTGGATAGTTCAATCTTATTTAGCTTTAGGAAATTTCAATGAAGCATTGAAATACGCTAAAATAAATTTAAATTTAGGCGATCCTGCTGGGATACTGCATTTTAATCTCGGAAATATTTACTACAATTCAGGTAATGAGAAGGAAGCTGAAGAATATTATAAAAAAGCGGCAGCAATTAATCCTTATTTTGCTAATCCGCTATTGAATTTAGCTCTTATAAATCTTAAAAGAGGGAAGATAGAAAGTGCCAAAGAATATATCTTTAAGGTTTTTAAATTAACAAAAAACAACCCGCACTCTTATTATATTTTAGGCTCTATCGAGGCTTTATCAGATAATTTTGAAAGCGCCCTTGAGAATTTCAAAAAAGCTATTGAAATTGATCCAAATTATTATGAAGCCTGGAAAAATATAGCTCAAATATTCTACAAACAAAATAAATATAAAGAAGCCATTGAAGCATATTTAAAGTCCATTGACCCTAATTCTGAAGACGCTGATATTTATCTTAAGATTGCTAATATATATTTTTATGACATAAAAGATAAAGAAAAAGCCCTTATTTACTATAGAAAGACTTTGGATCTTTCTCCCTATCATCCGGATGCGTATATGATAAAACAAATTATTAAGCTAATTGAATAATTACAATACAATGGTGATACAAGAAGATGGTAATATGAAATTTTGCTCTTCAGAATTAAAAGTTTAATGAGCTCATATAAATAAAGTTATATTAGCATCAGAAGCAAATTCTAAAAATGAAGCAGCGCCAACAAAACTTGCGCCGTCAATTATATTTTTCTCATCAATACTCATTACATCAATTGTAGTAGTGCAAGCAAATAATTTTACACCATTATTTTTAGCTAATTGAAGAAGTTCAAGTATTGTAAGCATCCGGGACTTCTTCATCATTCCTTTCATAAATTTTGTAGCCATAGCAGTCATTCCGGGCAGTATCCCAATAATATTAGGAACAGATATCGGCATCGCCGGATTCCCTATTGGAGCCACTTTTAATTTCTTATTTTTTTTCTTATTCAAAATGTCTAATCCATAAAAAGTAAAAAATATTCCTACCTCCCATCCCATAGAAGAAGCAGTAGTAGCTAATATTAAAGGGGGATAAGCCATATCCAATGTCCCCTTTGATATAATCATAGCAAGCTTTTTTTTCTTCGCTTCTTCATTATTAATTTTTTCTTCCATCTTATCTTACCTCCTTATATTATTTTATCAGAAAGGTAGTAATCCTTCATTAAAAAAATTTTTCATCCCCGCTAATGAAAATGTATAATTGTAGATGGTGCTTCTGTAGTGAAATATAAATTCGATTATACTTTAATTAATAAATTCACCACAGAGACACAGAG
>CAYREJ010000287.1:0-2953 GCA_964423235.1 uncultured Acidobacteriota bacterium
TTTTCTCCAAAAGCAAGGAAAAATATTAAACCATAAGATTATCACAAGATTTTTTCATGCGATTAACACAGATTAACACAGATTTAAACAGAAAAAGAAAATCTTGTGTTAATCTCGTGGTTTGATTTTAAACAATATTGTTTTTATGAAGGATGATAACCATTTTGATTAGTTCTTTGGAAAAAAATGACTAGTTATTTTGGAGAATATTAACAAAAGGTTAAATATTAAATATAATTTAGTTGTAAAAAACAAAATGAGTTTATGAATATGAAGATAGCATTTATGGGAATAAGAGGAGTGCCAGCTAATTATAGTGGATTTGAAACTTTTGCAGAGCAACTCGGTAGCCAATTAGCAATAAAAAATTTTTCAGTCTTTGTTTATAATAGAAGTCATTTATATAATAATTCAATTAAGGAAAAAGATAATAAATATAAAGGGATGAAGCTAATTTTTCTGCCATCAATTCCTTTAAAGCATTTTGAGACTATTTCTCATACATTTCTTTCAATTCTTCATTCTTTTATTCATAAGTATGATATAATTTATATTTGTGGCGTGGGGAACAGCATATTATGTTGGCTGCCACGCTTGTTTGGAACCAAGGTAATAATAAATGTAGATGGCAAAGATTGGGAAAGAAATAAATGGAAGTGGTTTGCAAAAAAATTCTTAAAATTTTCAGAGAAGTTAGCTATTAAATTTGCTAATGTAGTTATTACGGATTCAGAGAATATGAGGAATTATTACAAATCAGAATATAATGCTGACACAGTATATATACCTTATGGAGGCGACCTACAGCCAGATTACGATAATGAATTTTTAATCAAATATAATTTGGAACCTAAAAAATATCTTTTATTCGTTGGAAGACTTGAACCTGAAAATAACGCTCATATTGTAATAGAAGCTTTTAAAAAAATAAGCTTCAATCATAATTTTAAATTAGTAATTATAGGCGATGCTCCTTATGCTGGTGAATACAAAGCATATTTGAAAGAGTTAGCCGGAAGTGCTTCTAATATCATTTTTACAGGGTTTTTATTTGGAAAAGGATATAGGCAAATAAGCACAAATTGTTATTTATTTATTTTATCATCTGAAGCAAGCGGGACTCATCCTGTCTTAGTTGAACAAATGAGTTTAGGGAATTGCATCATTGCTTCAGATACGGAATCAAATAGAGAGGTCTTACAAAATGCAGGTTGCTTTTTTGATTTATCGCTTGGAAGTTCTGATTTGCAAAGGAAAATAGAATTCCTCATTTCTAATCAGGAAGAAGCTAATGTGTTGAGAATTAAAGCTAAAGAAAGAACAGAGTTATATTCATGGGATGCTATTACAGAAAAATATATTAATTTGTTTAATTTCCTTATAAGAAAATAATTTTTATTTATGAACAATAGAAAGAATAGGATTGTAAATTCATTAATTTTGAGCAAAGTCGGTTTAATATTGATTGATAGTATAGCAATATCATTAGCTTGGCTGATAGCATATGAATTAAGACAACAGCTGGTTGGTTTCTTCGGATATCCTTTGAATCCTCGCATTAATTATTTAAAAGTTCTCCCTTTGATTATATTAGCTTGGTTATTTGCTAATTCTTTATATGGTTTATATCATAGAATGAAACGAATTAATTTGCTTTTTATTTTTCAAGCTGTTTTGAAGAGTACCATCTTAGGTGGATTAATAACTATGTCAATAGGATACTGGCTCAGAGAATTTTCGCTGGGTCGTTCCTTTATGCTTATTTTCTTATTGCTTTCTTTATTCTTTCTTCTTATCTCAAGAGCTATCTTCACTAAGGTTTATGAAAATTTACTTAAGAGTGGCTACGGATTATTAAAAACTCTAATCATTGGAACTGGCGAAACTGCTATTAGAGCTTTACAAAAAATATCTGAACATCCTGAATATGGTTATGATGTTATCGGCTTCATTAATAATGATAAAGAAAAAATTAATACATCCATATGTAATATTCCCGTCATAGGAACCATAAAAGATTTAAATAGCATAATAAAGGAAAAGCAGGTTGATAAAATAATTTTCGCTGAACCCTCTATGGATAAAAATATGATTTTTCAATTAATTTCCGAAACAGATAATGATTCTATTATTTATATGGTAGTTTCTAATATATTTCCTGTTATGTCTGAAAATATGATTTTTGAAGATATAGGAGGAATACCTACATTTATTTTAAAGTCTCAAAATTCAGCATTGCTGTATGATATTTTTAAAAGAATGTTTGATTTTACATTCTCTTTAATATTCCTTACTTTGTTTTTACCTTTTATCCCTTTTATAATTTTGGCAATTAAATTAGAGAGCAATGGACCAGTTTTTTTTAAGCAAAAAAGGGTAGGATATAAGGGAAAGATTTTTGAAATTTACAAATTCAGAACTATGTATGCTGATGTTGATGCATATCAGAAGGCACCTCAAAGTGCTGATGATCCCAGAATCACTAAAGTAGGAAGATTCCTTCGTAAATTTAGTTTTGATGAGATGCCACAGTTTTACAATGTTCTTAAAGGGGATATGAGTATAATAGGTCCTCGTCCAGAAATGCCATTCATTGCAGAGAAATATAAATCCTGGCAGAAAAAACGATTAGAAGTTAAACCCGGAATAACTGGCTTATGGCAAGTCCTCGGCAGAAAAGACCTTCCTTTAGAAGATAATTTAGAGTATGATTTTTATTATATAAAAAATAGGAGCTTTTCCTTGGATTTAGCTATAATGTTTAAAACAATTTTTCAAGTTCTGAAACAAAAAGGGGCGTATTGAATAGAGTTTATAGAGTTTATAGAGTTTGTAGAGTTTATAGAGTTCCACATAAACAATCCTGCTTACTAATTGGTATAATAAATTCATTTATGAAAAGTTTATATATAGTTTATAGTGCTTGTAAAAATAAGAGTTTGTAGATTTAATA
>CAYREJ010000288.1:0-2897 GCA_964423235.1 uncultured Acidobacteriota bacterium
ATTTCTTATTTCTGTGTTATTCTGTGTCCTTCTGTGGCTAATATCTTGTGTAAATACAAGGTAAGAAATGGTGGAACTCTATAAACTCTCAACTCGATCCGAGTTTATAGAGTTTATAGAGTTTGTAGAGTTTATAGAGTTCCACAAATTCTTACCATTTTACTATTAAATCATAAATAATTATTAAACTCTCACCTTTCACCTTTAGAATTAAGAGTTTATAACTAAAGCTAAGGAGAAGAAGGTAAGAGATGGTGGAACTCTATAAACTCTCAACTCTATAAACTCTATAAACTCATTAATTTAAGCAACTCCTCTGCAGCGAGCCTTTGTGCTTCCTTTTTTGTATGAGCTTGAATTTGATTGGTCTTTATTCTTTTTCCATCTTTTAATACGGCACTGCCTATAATTTTGAATATTGGAAGGTGAGGCGCTCCTTCCTGAATAATTTGAGAAAGATCAAAATCAATAATTTTATTTATTTGCTTTAAATGATTAAGAATGCTTCGTGGATCAGCTACAATATTGCTATCTCCGGATGCTTTTCTTTTATCAATTGTTGGCTCAACCATTTTATTGCATAAAGCTAATATTTCTCTACAAGAAGAATGCTCTGCTATTTTTAAAACAGAATGGCAATGCCATTTTGATTCAATAGCCTTAGATTCATTGATTTTTATAATTGCTTTCACATTGTACCCATTGGAAGTTATCCTTTTTTCAAAAATGGGTGGATTAACTTTATTACTCATGCACCATTCTAAGAGTTTCCCTTTAGGATTAGAATTTTTTAAAATGTCTACTTCCTCTTCCTTCACTTTTATAGTATCAGCTTCTTCCAATTGTTTTTCTTCTATCAATTTAATAATTTCTTGAGCAGCTTTATGTTCACCAATTTTTGCTGATGAAGCTCGGTAAGTTTGGCTAATTAATTTTTCTCCAAAAAAATTAAGGCTCATTTTAGTTAAGTAATAATATCCTTCTACTTTAGTTTCAATTGATGGGGGTTCAATTCTCAACCGCGCACATATTTCTAATAAGCGTCCCTTAGGATTCTCTTTTTTCAATTTTTCTTCTTCTGCTTCAGATTGAAGTAATCTGCTTTCAGATGGAGGGAGAATCCATAACATTGTTCTATTTTTATCATCCCGCCTTACCAATCCAAACATCTCAAGCTTCTCAGCTAATAGGTTAACAATCTTTGCAGTTGCTCTCTTACCAAAAATTGTTTTGGCTATTTCTCGTGCTGAAATAGGCTTATTGCTTGGCGGTCCTAATAATCCTCTTAAATATTCTAAATCAGTTTTATCAAGTGAAATAGGTGAAATTTTAACGCTTTTCTTTTTGCGTACCTTTTTCGCCGAGCACTCTAAAATTAAACCATTATATCCTTTAACGACATCATAATCGGAAAAACCCTCGGCTAATCTTGATTTTGCTTCCTCATCACCATGCACAAGAATAATTTTTTGAGGTTTTAGAGATTCTACAAAATTAATAATTTGCAATCTGTCAGCGTGTGCAGAGAGACCATATTTTTCAACTTTGCAGTTAAATTGAATATTGTCTCCATCAATATTCAGGAATCTATTAGTTGGTTTTTCCCAAAGGCTCAATAAAGCATAGCCTGGGGATTCTTCATCTTGATAACCTGTAATCAGAATTGCATTATTTTCATTTCTTGCAATAACTTTAGCATAGATTACAGAAGCGCCTCCATTTAGCATCCCACTTGAAGCAATAATAATGGAAGGATGTGTTGAAGCTATCTTATTTTTATCCTCCCCAGGCTCCACCGGACGAATGTTTCTTTGATAAAAAGGATGAGGATTTTTTCGGATTTCCCTTGCAAGCCAACGAGTAGTATAAGTCTCATAATTTTTATAAATATCGCATACTGTCCTTACCATTCCATCTACAAACACCGGAACATCAGTAAGTTCACCATTCCTAAATGCTTTTATAAGGATTAACAATACTTCTTGAGCCCTTCCTACTGCAAAACAAGGAATTAGAACAGTTCCATCATTATCAATTACTTCTTTTATTTTGCTGATAAGTCTTTTTTCCGCTGTAATGCGATTTTCATGTAGCCTTGCACCATAGGTAGATTCCGTTACAATAATATCAACAGGAAGAGTAGGTAATGAAAGAGCAGGAACCGTTAATTGAGATGTTATTGAATAATCACCAGTGATGAGAATATTTCCAGAAGAAGAAGATAAATGTATCATTGATGCACCTAATATATGAGATGCAGGTAAAAAATTTATGACTACATCTTTTATTGAGATTGGGTAATTAAAATTGCAAGGAACTAATCGAGTTAGCAAATTTTGAACCTGCTTAGCTCCATATAATGGCAATTCGCCTTCTCTTTCTGAATTCATTATTTTAAGAGAATCATATAATAAAATTTTTACTATATCTATAGTAGGAGGAGTAGCATATATAGGAACTGAAGGAAAAGATTCGCTTAAGATAGGCAAAGCGCCACTATGATCTATATGAGCATGGGTTAGCAAAACAGCATCTACTTGTTTATCGTTAAGCATTGATAAATCAGGTAGTGAATTGCTTCCTTCGAGTTTAATTCCGCCATCAATAATAAAATTGGCTGAATCAATTTCTACAAAAATGCAAGACGCACCTATATCGCTTGCTCCTCCTAAAAATGAAAAACGAATATTCTGACTGTTATTCTTCATTTGGCAGCAATAATTTTACCATAAAATTAGTAAGTAGTGAATATCTGAAACTATAAACCACAAAGATCACAAACCACGCGATTGACATAGATTAGAATAGATGAACACAGAAAAAGTAAATCTTGTGTTAATCTTGTGTAATCCTGTGGTTTCAATTTTAAACCACGAGATTAACATATTATTAGTAAT
>CAYREJ010000289.1:0-2883 GCA_964423235.1 uncultured Acidobacteriota bacterium
CATTAATTACATCAACATCAAAATCTTTGGGATGAGATGTTACAAACCTAATCCTTTTTAAATTTTTAATTTTTGAAATTTCATAAAGAAGGTCTGAAAATTTGTAATTTTGATATTTATATGAATTCACATTTTGACCGAGTAAACAAATTTCTTTATAATCGAGATTAGATAATTTATATGCTTCTTTAAGGATATTATCAAAGGGTCTATAAATTTCTCTTCCTCTGGTATAAGGAACGACGCAGAAAGTGCAAAATTTATTGCAGCCTTCCATTATCGTTATATAAGCTTTATAAGGAGAGGTTCTATCTATGGTTTCTAATTCAAAAGCTGGCTCTTGCTTTGGCGCAGATAAAGAAACAACTCTTTCTTGTGTTTTATATTTTGTTTCTATCAGCTTTGGTAATTGAGGAATATTCTTAGGTCCTATAATTAAATCAACAAGTTTACTCTTTTTAAAGATATTCTCTCTTTCTTGTTGAGCTACGCATCCACAAACTGCTATTATTAAATTCGGCTTCCTTTCTTTAAGTTTCTGAAATCTCCCTAACTCAGAATAAATTTTCTGCTCTGCTTTAGCTCTAACACTGCAAGTATTTACTAAAATAATATCAGCTTCTTGCAATTCTTCTGTCTTTCTGTATCCGTAATTATATAAGACGCCACTTATCTTCTCTGAATCATGAAAATTCATTTGACAACCATATGTTTTAATTAAAAATTTTTTCATGGCATTTTCCCTAATCAATTAAGGTATTCTCTCCGTTAATAATTCTTTAGCAGACTTCTTTTTTGCTTTAGTTTCAATCATATTCAGCGCTAATCCGGATAAAACATAAGCAGTAGCTAATGCTAAAAGAACTATTTGCGAAAAAGTTAAAATTAAAGCTACGATAGCAGCTAAAGTTAGTATGTATAAATAAGGTTTTCTTCCCTTAAAATCAATGGTTTTAAAACTATAATATTTGATTTTGCTTATCATTAAATAAGAAAGAATGATTAATAAAATTAGAGCTATAATAGAAGCATTGCTCTCTTTTAAAGGAGATGGATAATAATGAACTAAAGCAGCAATCATTCCGGCAGAAGCCGGAGTAGGCAAACCACAAAAAAATCTCTTATCAAAATCAATGGATTGAACATTAAACCTTGCTAATCTAAGAGAGCTGGCGGTTAAAAATAAGAAAGCAACTATAAATCCCAATTTTGAATAATATCCTCCATAATAAGGATGAAATGCCCAATAATAAATTAATAAAGCCGGGGCAACTCCAAAAGCAATTACATCAGCTAAAGAATCTAATTGAAGTCCTATCTCGGAATTTGCATTAATGAGTCTTGCAATTCTTCCATCTAATCCATCTAAAATTATTGAAATTCCTATATAAATAGCCGCCTTTGATAACTTCCCTTCTACCGAAGCAATAATGGATGAATAAGCACAATATAAACTTGCAATGGTTAAAAGGGATGGAAAAATATATATGGATTTTTTTAAGCTTCTTTTTCCTTTTTTCATTACACTCTTAATTTAATATTTTTTTTAAATAATTCAAATAATCCATTCTGCGATTATAGTTGTGCCTGCTTTTACCTTATCTTTATTCTTAATGTATAACTTCAAGTCTCCGGGAATTATTAGCTCCACCCTTGATCCAAATTTTATCATTCCTATCTTCTCCCCTGCTTTTACAACCTCCCCTTCTTTTTTCCAAAAAATTATTCTTCGAGCTATCATTCCAGCTATTTGCTTTAAAATTATTTCTTTCTCTCCTGATTGAATAAAAACAATATTGGATTCATTCCATTCGCTGGCATCCTTTCTAAAAGCAAAATTGAATTGCCCCTTTTTGTATTCTTTTTTCTTAATTAAACCGCTTACGGGAGCCCGATTAATATGAACATCAAAAATAGATAAAAAAATACTTATTTTTGTAAATTTATCTGTGCCAAGGCTAAATTCTTTTATTTCAACTACTCTACCATCTGCAGGAGCTAAAACTTGATTTTCTTTAATTATAATTTCTCTTTTCGGGTCCCTAAAAAAATATAATATAAAGATAATGAGAAGAAAAAAAATAAAAGATAATATTTTAAAATTTAATAGAAAGAAAATTAAAAAAAATAAAAAAGTTATTATCAATAAATTAAGAGATTCTTTAATCAAATTAATTTCTCTCGCTTAAATTTTTGTTTCTTTGTATAATCTAATTTTATTATAGATCTGATCTTTTAATCCTAACTTTCTTTTTTTAATTTCTACTATTTCTCGTTTTTCTTCTTCCGTTAGAAATTTTTTTCCATCCAAAGATTTAAGTTTTTCTTCACAGAGCTGATGTTCTGTAATTAGTTTCCTAAATTCATTATCTTCATCCATTAATATTTTTTTGATAGCTTCTTCATCAATCATAATAACCTATCTCCTAAATATTTTGTTATTATATTTTATCACGATTTTTAACTATTTCAAGAATTTAGTCAATAGAGTTTATAGAGTTCATAGAGTTGAGAGTTTGTAGAGTTCCACTAATTCTACTTATTTGGCAATAATAAACTCTTTTTGGTTTATAAAATTTATAAGGATTAGAGCTTGTGGATTTGCATTATCATTAAAGCTCTATTGATGATAAAGGCAAGAAATGGTGGAACTCTCAACTCTACAAACTCTAAGAGTTTTTAGAGTACCACAAATCCTGACTGCTTTTTATGAATATGATGTTTGAAGGAATGATTAAGAGAGGCACTCTCAACTCAAATATAGCTTAGAGCATTCAACAAATTCTGCCTATTTGGCAATGATGGGCTCTTTTTAATTTATAGAATTTTGCCATTATTTGAGATTAAATGATGAAAAAGTAAGAAATGGTGGAACTCTCAACT
>CAYREJ010000290.1:0-2869 GCA_964423235.1 uncultured Acidobacteriota bacterium
GGTCCAGGACATTCTAATATTACTTTGACAAACAACTGGGCTCCTCGCGTCGGAGCAAGTTGGGATTTTATGGGCGATGGAAAGAGCAAGCTCTTTGCTTTTTGGGGTAGATACTATGAAAAGATACCTAATGATGCAGCTGTTCGTTCTTTAAGTGTTGAAAAATCAATATATATTGCTGCTGTTGATCCAACTTTTAGTGTTCCTGTTACAGATTGGTTAGATATTATTAGCAATTTGGATTTACAACTTGCGGCTGTTGAATATGGGTTTGAACCTACAGTTTGGGAAAAGGATTTAAAAGCTCAATATCAAGATGAGTTCGTTGCAGGTGTTGAAAGAGAAATTATTCCGGGATTGAATCTTAGTGGAAGATTTATTTATAGAACTATCGGAAGGATAATTGAAGATATACAGCTTAACAGGTATAGTGATATCTTTTGTGGTAGTGAGGAGACCGATCCTAACTGCACTCTTATGGATTTTGGAAATTTTGTAGTCGCTAATGTTTCTTCTAAATATCCTGGTATGCCGGATCCTGATAGAACCTACAAAGCTTTTGAATTAGTTGCAACAAGAAGAATGAGCGAAAATTGGCAAGTTTTAGCTTCTTGGAGAATTGCAAGGCTCAGTGGAAATTATGAAGGCTTATTCAATAATGACAATGGACAATCTGATCCTAATATTACTTCAAAATTTGACTTCCCATATACCAATGATCCTTTCTTTAAAGCTACTGCTCAATCAGGTCCTCTACCGACTGATAGAACTCACATAATTCGTATTTATGGTTCTTATGCTTTCAAGAGCGGTCTGCATCTTGGCTTTGGGTTGGATGCTGAATCAGGAACTCCCCTTTCTAAATATGGTTGCTTGGAATTATATGGCTGTTATGAAAGATTGCTTGAACCTCGAGGCTCAGCAGGAAGAACTCCTTGGACAGTTAGCTTAGATGCTCATGCAGAATATGGTTTCAAAGTTGCCGAAAACCAAAGATTAACTTTATTAGTTGATGTATTTAACCTTCCGAACCTTCAAAAAGAAACATCATATATTCAAGGATATGAAGCTGAAGTTGCATTCTTGAATCCTGATTATGGAAAACCTATCGGATATCAAAATCCCAGACAAGTAAGATTTGGTATCAGATATACATTCTAATTAGTCAAATAATTTTAGGGGCGCATAAATATGCGCCCCTCCTTCTCTCCTCACTCGCTCAGCGATTCCCCAATAATGATCTTACTTATATTCTTTAGCTCTAATCTTATAGAAGAATTATCCTTTGAATAATGAATATCTATATCCTTATAAGATTCTTCAGGCTCATATTTTATTGAATAAACTTCTTTTCTTAAGCTTGGCATCTGCTGAAAATAATGCACATAAGAAGGAGTTGCTCTCATATAAGATTTACTGAACCAATCAAAAGTCGCTTCAAGATCATCATCCACAAGAAGCCAAGAATGTCCATGCTCAGGGTAATATTTATATGAACATCGTGCCCCTATTTTCTTAAGAATCATATATAATAATTCTGATTCAGAAGCAGGTAAAGCTAAATCTAATCCTCCATGGCTCAAATAACAATTTACATTACCTAAATTTTTTAAAGAATGAATATGTGGATTAATCTCCATCCAATTAATGAAAGCCTTTCCTTCAATTTCTTCAATTTCTTTTTTATAATATCCTAAATCATAATAACCCATAATCGCAGATAATCCTGCTATCTTATCCGGATAAGCGCATGCTATTTTAATAACTTCAATAGCACCATTTGACATACCCATTATAAAGATGGAATCCTCTCTGATTGGAAATTCTGAATACAATACTTCAAGTAATTTTTCAAAAAGATTTAATTTTTGCCATTCTCTTATATGGAAACCGAATTTAACTTCCGGAACGATCCCGATCATTTTATATTTTTCCAGATACAGATGCAGCCATTGACTTTTAAGATAACCATTTAATGCTATAACAACAGGATATTTTTTCTCTTTTCCTTTTGGCACATATACCCAATAATTATAAACTTCTTCATCTTCAGTCTTTAAATGAAACGCTTTAAAATTTCTTCCTTCCGGACTTAATTTCCATTTTTGTTCTTCATTAGGCTCGTAAGTTTCTCCTTTCTCATTTAAATAAATGATAGAATTGTATCCGCCTGCAACATCTTCGATCTTATTTTCATTGTTTGGGTCTAAAATCCAATTGCCATCTATTACATATTTATATTCATAATTCCTGTTGCCTCTAAGTTTTAAAATTATTCGCCAAACACCATCTTCTCCTCTTGTCAAACTATTTATAATTGAATTCCATCCATTAAAATCTCCTGCTATATAGACATTTCGGGCTTCGGGAGCATAAATGCTAAATAAAACCCCTTCTTCAATTGCGTAAGGCTTTGTTGCTGGCTTTCCTAAATATCTTTTAATTAATTCTTCCATTTGTATTCCCTCCTTTTTGTAATACTATCATAAAAATATCAAGTTTACAATAGAGTGTATAGAGTTAATAGAGTTTATAGAGTTGAGAGTTCCACAGGCGTGGATTGGGAATTGGGAATTAGGAATTGGGGATTAGGGATTAGCTGATAGGAATTAAGATATCTATAAGCTTCTAGCCTGCATTTTTTCAAAAAGATTATCTTTATGCAAGATAGTCATCCCTGCGGAACTCTACAAACTCTATAAACTCTACAAACTTTATACACTCTTCTCAATCATTTCTTCAAAGAGATTACCTTTATGCAAGATGGCAATAGATAATTGGTCAGTTTTATGCAAAATTATTGCTTTGAGGGTCCATTATTCAATTTATTGCTTATATTTTTTAACCACAAAGGACACAAAGTTATCAC